>DAIDJX010000183.1 GCA_027451165.1 Prolixibacteraceae bacterium
TGACGAAGATCCACACCAGCAATTCCACTTTCAGCACGCTGGAAATTTCGTCTGTAATTCCCAGGGCAGCGCCACCCACAGCCAGGAGGATAAAAGAGATAAGGGCAACTCCGGTAACCCCGTAAGTTTCAAATCCGTCTGCGGTCGGTCCCACACTGTCGCCGGCATTGTCACCGGTACAGTCAGCAATAACGCCAGGGTTCCTCGGGTCATCTTCACCGATTTTGAAAACCACTTTCATCAGGTCGGAACCAATATCTGCGATTTTGGTAAAAATACCCCCGGCAATACGAAGGGCAGATGCACCCAGCGACTCACCAATGGCAAAGCCGATAAAACAGGCGCCGGCAAGGTGCCCGGGCATCAGCAGCAGGATGATCAGCATCATGGTCAGCTCGACACAGATGAGCAATACCCCGATGCTCATTCCAGCATTTAGCGGAATATTGAGCAAGTTGAGCGGATTTTTTTTCAGTGCAGCAAAAGCCATACGCGCGTTGGCAAGGGTATTCATACGTATACCGAAAGCGGCAACGGCATAGGAACCCAAAATACCAATCACTGTCCACAGGATAATCAGCGCCACACTGCCCAGTTTCTGAATGGCAGTTTCACCGATCGGGGAAAGAAAACCGAAATAACCGGCAACAGCAGCACCGATAAAAAGGAAGAGGATGGCCAGGAATTTTCCCTGTTGTTTCAGATAAGCCACACAGGTTTTGTAAATTACCTCTGCCACATCCAGCATAGCTTTGTGGGAAGGAAGTGATTTAACCTTTCTGTACTGATAAAGGCCGAATAGCATACCCAGAAATGTAACCAGAAATCCCCAGTAAAGGATGGTAGAATTCTGGATTTCCTCAGGAATCTTCAGGTCAGCCTCGCTGGCAAAACCCTGGAGGGCAACCATCAGTAAAACAAAAAATGACACTAACTTTTTCATACGTTGATTTAATATTGAGATGAAAATTTAATTTCTTCGGAGGCCAAATATATTTCAATTTGGTTCATCAGCAGCCAGATAAACGAAATATTTTACAATTTACATGGAACTATTATCCAAATGTTACCTGCCTGTTATCGCGTATTGTACTGACTAATTTGCCTTTACTGGGAAACTTTTATCTTTGCTGCCTGTTGTTAACAGCATGAAGAAAAAGGTATTATTTGTCTGTGCCGGAAATATATGCCGGTCGCCAGCTGCAGAGGCTGTTTTTACCAAAATGGTGAATGAAAACGGGTATTCCGGGGTTTTTGAGATTGATTCAGCCGGAACAGGAGGCTGGCATTCCGGAGAACAAGCCGACCCGAGAATGAGGAGGCATGCCAGGAAAAGAGACATCAACATTACCAGTATAGCCCGGAAATTTGACGCTTCGACCGACTTCGACCGGTTTGATCTTATTGTGGCTATGGATGATGAAAACCTGGATGTCCTGAAAGACAAGGCAAGAAATTCTGCCGACAAAGCTAAAATTGTGAAAATGACTGCCTTCAGGAATAAGTTCAACTACACTACCATCCCAGATCCCTATTATGGAGGCGACGAGGGCTTTGAACTGGTTCTCGACCTCCTGGAGGATTCGTGTTCAGTAATGCTGCAAAAACTGATCAAAGAAATCAGGTAACCAGTTCTTCTGAAAAAGCCACCACGCCTTCGGTTTTTTCAATCATTCCGGCCAGTTTCTGAGGATCCAGTTTTACCGGGATATAGACATAGTAGGTGAACTTTTCAGTGGTGTCGGCCATGCTCTTCCGGATATCCACAGCGCTGATCTTTATTTTCAGGGCATGTAAAACACCTTTAAAATCTTCAGGCTGAGCAGTATTTTTCTTTACGGTTATTTCGATCTTTTTATAAATCTTGTCCTGAAAAAACAACTTTTCAAAAATATCCATGACAGTGAGGGAGAAGAGGATGATACCGAGCGCAATGGCGCTGATGCCGAAAAGTCCTGCGCCTATGGCCAGGCCAATGATGGCCATAGCCCAGATGGAAGCGGCAGTGGTAAGCCCTTTGACGTTCCCCCCAATCCTTAAAATGGCGCCGGCGCCCAGGAATCCGATCCCGGCAATGACCTGTGCCGCAATCCTGCCCGGATCACCATTCTGAAAATCAGGAAACTGCTGCGGAATGTAGATGGACAGCAGCATGGCCAGCGTCGAACCAATGCTGATCAGGATGTGGGTCCGCAGACCGGCTGGTTGACTGTGGGCTTCCCTTTCCACCCCCACCAGCAAGCCGGCAAAGAAACTTACGATGAGCCGGAGTGCGGCTGTTTCCGTGTCAATTACCGTGCTGTTTATCAAAACGTTCAGATCCATAGTTCCCGGCTATTTGAAGAATCACCCTAAAAGTCAGTTAAAATGATAGAGGAATACCACGGTACATTCATATGCCGGCTTTTTATTCCCTTCAATTTCGAGGACAACATTCACCTTGATTTTGGTTATTCCCCTGAGGTTAACCGCTGATTCGAGCATCATTCTGGCCCTGACCTGGCTGTTGACCACCACAGGCTGATTGAATTTCAGGTTTTCAATGCCATAGTTAACAATCATTTTTACATTTCTGACATCCATTAGGTTGAACCACAGGTAAGTCAGCAAAGACATGGTCAGGTACCCATGGGCAATTGTTGCCTTGAAGGGCGATTCCAGCGCTGCCCGCTCCGGGTCGGTGTGAATCCACTGGTGGTCCAATGTGGCTTCGGCAAATGAATTGATCTGCTCCTGCGTAATGGTAATGTAATCTGAAATACCCAGCAGCTGACCGGTGAGTGCTTCAAAATCTTCATATCCGTTAACGATTCTTCTTTCCATATTTGCGTTCTAATATTAACTGCTAAAATAGGTTAAAAAAGTGCACTTTTGCAATTTCTGTTTTCCAAAGTGAAGAACATCCTGACATCCACCATTTTTCTGGCCATTGTGGCTGCCTTGTTATGGTCTACGGCCTTTGCCGGGATCAAAATTGGCTTGCAATACCAGTCGCCACTTCAGTTTGGCTCACTCCGCTTTATTCTTGCCGGTCTTATGGTCATGATTGCCTTTGGAAACCATAAGAAATACCTGGTGGAAGTCAGAAGAGAATGGCGTTTCATTTTGTTGATCGGAATCCTTCAGGTCGTCGTGCAATACGGGATATTCTATACCGCCATGGATTTGGTACCCGGTGCAGTAGGGGCCATGATTGTCGGTTCCTCTCCCCTGTTTGTAGCCCTGATTGCTCACTTTACCCATCCTGACGATAAGTTGACCTATGCTCGTTCCATGAGTTTTCTTGCCGGGGTGGCCGGAATAGCTGTTATCACTGTAGGGCGCAGGGGCATTGAGCTGAAAAGCAGCCTTGAGTGGCTGGGTATCCTTCTCCTGATCCTGAACAACCTGGCCTCCGGATACAGCAATGTGTTGGTTTCCAGAAACCCGCGGCCCCTTTCTCCTTACGTGCTAACCTCTGCTTCTATGCTTGGAGGCGGCATTTTGCTCTATTTGATCTCACTTCCCTTCGAAGGATTTCAGGCTGGCCCTTTCCCTGTTGCATGGAGCGCTGCCTTATTCTGGCTGGCTTTTGTCTCTGCAGCAGCATTCAGCATCTGGTATTCCCTGCTTAAACGCCCGGGGGTAAAGGTCTCGGAATTAAATGTTTGGAAATTTCTGATTCCAGTCTCAGGCGCCGGATTAAGCTGGCTCCTGGTTAAAGGAGAACACCCCGACTGGATGACAGTTACCGGAATGGTGGTCATCGCCGGATCTTTATTGCTGATGAACCTGGGTGCCGGGAAAAAAACGGCTATTCCTCCAGAATCTTCAGCTCCACTTTCCTGAAATCAATGGGATGACTTTCGCTTTGAAGGGACAGCGTTCCCCTGCTCACCAGTTTATTACCGTCGCCTGGGATCAGCTTTGGATAGGTGGCATCGCGTTCATCCAGCTGAGGCTGACTGTAAACAATTACCGTATCTCCGTTGACAATGTGCTTCATCAGCCGGCTGCCGTGTACCTCCACTTCGACGGTCACCCACTGGTCACCACGGAACGTTTTGGAGGAGGAAGTCATGCAGTGGTCCAGCACCAGGTTGCCATTCATCACCACATTGGTGCCGGGCGTACAAAGGTTGGCGGTTGACCGTTCACCAATGCTGTCACCACCCAGAAACTGTACCTCTATGGAGGTTGGAAAACTTTGGTCCTTTTCCATGGTTTCCGGCAATTGCCCGTGAACCATCACCCCGCTGTTCCGCAACGCCCAACCGGCGCCACCGGGACATTGTTCGCCCACAAAACGGTATTCAATCCGGAGCAGATAATGTGAAAAGGTGTCCTTGTAAAAAATATGTCCGTATCTGTTCCTCAAACTGTCATATTGGTCATACCGTACCTTCATCAGGCCATCTTCCACCCGGAAAGTGTTCCCGAAGTTTTCGCCCAGCTCATACCCGGCGATTTTGACCGTCCATCCGGTCAGATCCTTGCCGTTAAAGAGCTGAATCCATTCCTCCCCGGATTTTTTTGCAGGCTGACATCCGGAAAAATAAATAATGGTTAGTATGGTCAACAGCGTGCCTGACAGAATTTTAAATTTCTTTTTCATAGGTGAGTTTTTTAAAAGTTTTCAGAAGAGAGGTAAAGATATTATTTTTGACCATCAAAACAAAGATTGATGAGACATTGGTCCTTACTTTTCCTATTGCTGCTGGGTGCAGCAGGTAGTTTGCGGTCACAGGAAAAATTGCCCGTGGTGGTGGTCGGTATTGTCGTGGAAAACATGAGGCCCGATTATCTGCAGCGTTTTGCTGACCAGTACAGTAACGATGGATTCCTCAAACTCAGCCATGAAGGATGGAACTGCACCTCATTTACGATGGATCAACTGGTTCAGAATCATGCATCAGGTACGGCCACCCTCTTTACAGGGGCCACACCCTCCCGGCATGGGATTGTGGATTTACAATGGTATGACCGGGCAAAAGCCACTGAGCGGCATTGTGTTTTCGACGAAAAGTATGTTACGGTTGGAACACAGTCACCCCGACAAGGCGTTTCACCCTCCCAACTGCTGACTCCCACGCTGGCAGACCAGTTAAAAATGCACACGCTTGGGAAAAGCAAGGTTTTCAGCATTGCCCTGAACAGCGCCCCGGCAGTATTATCCGCCGGCTTTTCTCCGGATGGTGTTTATTGGTTTGACGACCTCTCCGGAAATATGGTGACCAGTTCCTATTACAAAAAAGAACTTCCCGAATGGGTTAAGCGCTTTAATGACAAAAAAACAGCCCGGTCATTGGCCTCCAAAAACTGGGCGCTGCTGAAACCTGTTTCCGAATACCGGGAATGTGAGGCAGACAACGACAGCCTTGAAGTTGGCTTTGGACCGGGGAAGAACACTTTCCCTTATCAAATGGAGGAAATGATTAAAAAGGGGGGAGACTTTTCGCTGCTGAAAGCAACTCCTTTTGCCAATACGATTCTGAAATCATTCTTCCTCTCCCTGATGGAAGAAGAGAATGTTGGAAAAGACCAGTATCCTGATATGGTTACTGTGTTTTTTTCATCGATGGACAAGTTTTCAACGGATTTCGGGCCCTCTTCCATGGAAATGGAGGACCTTTATCTGCGGCTTGACCAGGAAATTGGTGAAATCATCCATTTTCTGGAAAACAGCTTCGGAAAAGACCGCTTTGTACTTTATCTGACTTCCAATTGCTCTGCTTCCTATCCGGTAAAAATTCTGCGGGACAGGTACAGGATTCCTTCCGGTATATTTGCTCCGGAAAGTGCTCATGCCCTGCTCAATACTTATTTACATGCCGCTTTCGGTGACCTGAGATGGACTGATTATGTCAGCAGCAACCAGGTGTACCTTAATCTGAAGCTTTCAGGCCTGAACAATGTCCGTCCGGCGGAAATCCGGGAAAAAGCAGCTGAATTCCTGTCTCAGTTTGATGGCATAAGACTTGCCGTCACTGCTGATCAGATCAGGCAAAACATCGTCCCCGCTGATTTGGTGAAAACGATGACCCGCTCTTATTGCCCTGGCAGATCAGGTGACGTTCTGTTTCTCCTGCGCGACGGATGGCAGCCGGCCATGAAAAACAGGGTTGTCCCTTACACCAGTCAGCAGCAACTGCCATTGCTATTTTACGGAGGTGTGAAATCTGCAGAAACAGATCCTGCAGCCTATCAGGGCACAGATCTTGCGCCAGTGCTTTGCGCTATTCTGGGTATACAACCTTTCATTCCAGGCGAAGGACAGGCCTTAGAACTGACAGAAAGGATGAGAGTTAAATGAGTACGCTCATTTTAGTCCTGTTCATCATTTTCTTTCAGGGCCACCAGTTTGCCCCGCTCCGGAAAAGAACCTGCTTTTTTCCCATATAGCCGGTCAATGTGTTTGACTGCCACATGAAGGGTAGTATCATTCTGCACCTTGAATTCCACGCTCTTCGTTTCGTAGTACTTATCGGAAAATACCAGCCGCACGTTTCCCTTTTTCAACGTCAGGAAAAAACTGCCATCCTCCGAAGAAATGGTGCCAATTCCCGACTGTTTATCTACGATGGAAAGCTGACGGATTGCCTCCCCGGAAAATTCATTTTTAACCGTTCCTGTAATGGAAATCAATTGTGCATAAGCCTGGGGCTGTAAAAACAGCAACGCCCCCAATAAGCATAAATGGGTCAATGTTTTCATGTTTTCTGAATTCTATGGCTATTATATAAGACAGATAATCACCTGTTTTTGTTGCGTCGCCATCCCGGTTTAATCTTAAGTTAATCTTAAGTTTTCACCGGCTTCATGAAAGCTGATGACGTGTTC
>DAIDJX010000184.1 GCA_027451165.1 Prolixibacteraceae bacterium
CAGGCAATGACGCGCAGCAACTGACCAATGACGCGCAGCAAATGTCCAATGACGCGCAGCAAATGACCAATGACGCGTAAGCAAATGACCAATGACGCGAAACCAATGACCTTGAAAGATATTAGTGCAATAGTTCTTGCCGCAGGAAAATCAGAACGGATGGGAAGTCAGAAATTATTACTTCCCTTCGGTGGGAAAACCATTATTGAAACAGCTATCGAAAACATCCTTTCGGCAGGCGTCGGGAATATTCTCGTTGTACTGGGCTCTCACAAGGATAAAATCACACAGGTAATTCACCATTTACCGGTTTCCACCTGTTTTAACCCGGACTATGAAGATGGTATGCATTCAAGTGTGATCTGCGGCTTTTCCCATCTACCGGAAAATGCCCGGGCTGTCCTGGTCTTTCTCGGCGATCAGCCTTTCATTCCGGCAGAAGTAATTCAAACTGTCATTCACACCTGGAGAGCATCAGGTAAGAAAATCATCATTCCCACTTTCCGGGGGGAACGGGGCCACCCCACCCTTTTTGACTGCAGGCTGAAGAATGAAATCCTGCAACTTGACCCCGAAATTGGCCTTAGGTCAGTAACTATGAAATTTCCGGAGGAGATACTGGAGGTGGAAGTCAATTTTCCACAGATACTGAGAGACATTGACACAAAAAATGACTATATTACCGAACTCAAATTATTAGGACAACATGGAAGAAATAATCAGATTTGAACTGAATGGAAAAACTGTGGAAATGCCCCTTGACAAGAAACAATCGCTTCTTTGGGCCCTTCGTACCCACTTTAACCTGACAGGAACAAAATATGGCTGCGGACTGGGTTACTGTGGGGCATGTACGGTTTTGATGGATGATGAACCGGTCAGATCCTGTTCTATTTACATGGAAGATGTGGCCGGGAAAAAAATTACCACCATCGAGGGACTGGCAAATGGCGACAAGCTACACCCTGTTCAACAGGCTTTTGTGGATCATGATGCCCTGCAATGCGGATTCTGCACTCCGGGGATGATCATGAATGCCGTTGGCCTCCTGAAAAAGAACCCCCACCCATCCCGGGAACAAATCATCAACGGTATGGAAGATAACTTCTGCCGTTGTGGTGCCCATACCCGGATTGTTGATGCGATCGCGGAGGCGGCAGGAAAAATGTGAAAAAGAGATTAAAAGATTTCAGACCAGAAGATTTCAGACTCATAGCCGGGCGACCTGGTGTCTTGATGCCTTTGTGGCAAAAAAGTAAATTTCAGATTTTATTCAGAATTAAATTGACAAACAGAACATATGGAATCAAGGGATATTGAAAAACCGTTTACGCTGTGGAGGCGTGACTTTTTTAAGGTGCTCGGCGGTGGCATCTATTTTCTGTTTAACCTGGGGAATGTTGATGAGGCTCAGGCAGCTGAAACGGAACAAAGAAGAACTTTACCGAAAGACTACAATGCCTTTCTCCGGATTGCAGAAGATGGTACAGTCACCTGTTACACCGGAAAAATCGAAATGGGCCAGGGTGTATTCACCTCACTGCCCCAGATGATGGCCGATGAACTGGATGTGGAACTGGAAAAGGTCAAAATCGTTATGGGCGATACCACCTTGTGCCCTTATGATGCCGGCACCTGGGGATCCCTGACAACCCGCCAGTTCGGGCCGGCTATGCTCGCTGCAACTGCAGAAGCAAGGGCTGTATTACTTTCCATGGGAGCAGAATACCTGAAAACAACCCCGGACCAGGTGGCGGTAAGCAATGGGGTTATTTCCATCAAAAACAATAAGAAGAAAAAAGTAACCTATGGTCAATTGGCTAAGGGACAGAAAATTGAAAAATTTCTGGATGTAAAACCCAAACCCAAAGATTATTCGGAATACAAAATCATGGGTAAATCATTTCTTCATGCTGATGCATTGGAGAAAGTAACCGGAAGAGCGCTCTACACCGGGGATTTCCGGATGCCGGGGATGGTATGGGCAAAAATTCTGAGGCCTCCCTCCCATTTTGCCAAACTGGCCACGGTCGACACCAGCGGTGCAGAGCAATTTCCGGGCGCTCAGGTGATCAGGGATAAGGATTTTATTGCTGTTTTACACGCTGATCCTGAAAAGGCGGAGCAGGCGCTCGCGAAAATCCGGGCAGATTACACATTCAACGAAATGGAAGTGGACGACAAGAATGTCTTTGACCGGATGCTGAAAATTCCCTCCAACGCAAGGGTAACTGCCAGCAAAGGTAATCTCGATTCTGGCAGGAAAAACTCCGGTTTTCTCTTTGAAAGCCAGTTCAATAACCACTATGTAGCCCATGCCCCCATCGAACCGCATACAGCTCTTGCCTGGATGGAGGGGGACATCATGATGGTCAGGGCCTCCACTCAATCCCCATTCGGCACCCAGGAGGGTGTTGCCAGGGAACTCGGTGTTACTTTGGAAAAAGTCAGGGTCATTCCTCCCTTCCTTGGAGGTGGTTTCGGGGGAAAGGCAGTTTCCCTGCAGGCCAATGAAGCTGCAAAACTGGCCAAACTTTCAGGCAAACCGGTCATGGTCGCCTGGACACGGGAAGAAGAGTTTTTCTATGATTCATTTCGACCTGCTGCTGTGGTGACGATAAAATCCGGTATTACCCCTTCCGGGGAAATCACCCTTTGGGATTATCATGAATATTTTGCCGGTTCCAGGGGTTCAGAAACCATTTATGAATGCCCTGACCAATCCACTATCAGCCATTCCTCCAACCAGGTGCATCCTTTCGCCACGGGAGCCTGGCGCGCCCCTGCCAATAATACAAATACTTACGCACGGGAATCACAGATCGATATGATGGCCGCCAAAGCGGGTATGGATCCCATTGAATTCCGGTTGAAGAACCTGAAGGATCAACGGATGATCGATGTTCTGAAAGGGTTGAAAGAGTTTGTCAACTGGAAGCCTGCTGTCTCACCGGGCAAACGTGGTTTTGGTATTGCCTGCGGATTTGATGCGGGTGGTTATGTGGCTACCATGGCTGAAGTTAAAGTGAACCAGGCAACGGGAGAAATTACGGTGGTCAGGGTTGCCTGCGTCCAGGAAATCGGCTTCTGCGTGAATCCACAGGGTGCAACCATTCAGATGGAGGGCTGTATCACCATGGGAATGGGTTACGCCCTTACAGAAGAAGTGGAATTTACCGGAGGAGCGGTAAAAACTTCCAACTTCGGAACCTATAAATTGCCGAAATTCTCCTGGCTTCCGAAGATTGAAACTAAAATTCTTGACAGGCTTACTCCGCCTCAGGGAGGTGGCGAACCGGCCATTATCACCATGGGCGGGGCACTGGCCAATGCCGTTTACGATGCCTGCGGTGCCCGGCTGTATACGTTGCCCATGACCCGGGAACGGGTCCTGGAAGCGCTGGCCCGGAAGTGAAAACATTTCGGATTTCGGATTTGAGATTTCGGATTTACCTTCGGACTCTCTAGCCTTTCAATCCGAAATCGTAGATCCGAAATCCGAAATCCCGGGAACCTGAAACCTGAAACCTGAAACCTGAAACCTGAAACCTGAAACCTGAAACCTGAAACCTGAAACCTGAAACCTGAAGCCTGAAACCTGAAACCTGATAATATGGCAAAAAAAATTAATGCATCTGTAACAGACGACAAAGACAGAATACTGAACTGTGTTCCGTCCAAACAGCAGGAAACTGACTGGAATGTAAAAACCGCTGATGAAGCCGGAATCATCAGTCTGGATGCTCAGATCCCGGCTTCCAAAGATCTTCGGGAAAATTGGTGGACAGTGTCCGACCAGGGCAACACCGGTTCCTGTGTAGGTTGGGCAACCGCTGATTCCGTGATCCGCTGGCATTTTGCCCATGAAGGCATTATCACCAAAAAAGAGCTTCTGTCGGTGCGCTTCCTGTGGATGGCTTCCAAGGAAACCGATGAACTGACAAACCGGCCCACCACTTTCATTGAAGGCTCAGGTACCAACCTGAAAGCTGCACTCGACATCGCCCGCAAATACGGGTTGGTATTGGAAAAGATCTTCCCGTTCAAGGCCGGGAGCTACGAAGGGGAGGAGTTCGTTCTGTATGCGAGGGCCGCACAACGTAAAATTGCCGGCTATTTCAACCTGGGACTGGAAGAACCCAACATCCCGATTGAGGTGGTCTGGAAGAACTGGTTGGCCACCAAAGGCCCTGTTCTCACCCGCCTTGATGTGGACAATACCTGGGACAAGGCTACCGTAAACAAAGGAAAACTGGATACTTACCTGCCGGATACTGTTCATGGTGGTCATGCCATTGCATTGGTGGGATATACTCCGGATCATTTCATTGTTCGTAACAGTTGGGGCGACAAGTGGGGTGACAAGGGCTTTGCCTATGCATCAGTGGAATACGCCAAAGCGGCATTTACCGAATCGTACGGAGTATTTATCTGATTATCATTATTTTCTTCCGCAGCCGCTTTTCCCCGGTTGTTAACTGGAGGAAATAAATGCCCGGGTTAAGCATTCCCGGATTCCAGTAAAAGAGATGCTCGCCTGCATCCATGAAGCCTTTGGGTGTTTTCAGCAGGCAGCTGCCATCAGGACGATAAACCGTCAGGGTAACTTCTCCCCTCTCCTCCAGAAAGCAGCGAATCCAGGCTGATTCTTTCAGGGGATTTGGGAAAACCAACAGATTATTATTTCCGGCATTGTTATCTTCCCCTCCAGGTTGATAATTCTGGTTGAAAAAGGTAGCAGCAGTCAAAGCAGACCATTCTTCGCCTTGTTTTGTTCTGGCCTTCACCTCAGTGACAGCTCCGGTTTTCAGTGGGGCGAGGTAGGGCAATGCTTTGGGATTCAATAGTCCTCCAACAAGACGCGGATCGCTGCCGTCGGTGGTGTAATAAATCAACCCGGCCCCGGAAGTCATTGCCAGCCTGAAATCATTGTCCACTGTTCCGCCATGCTTGTTGAACCTGGGCGCTTCCACCTGGGGGATCATTTGGGCTGATTTCAGCTGGTTCAGCAGGATTTGTGTCCGGGCAGGAAAATAGGAAGTGAGGAGCCGCTTTTTCTCGGGAACCCAGTGGTCATTAACCGTGTAAAGCAGGTATGGGCCGGAACTCCATGAGTGTACATCCCTCCGGTAATCCCCCCATCGTGCTGATTCCGCCACCAGGGCTGTGTCGATTATATCGGCAATCCGAAGCCACCTGGTTGTGACTTTTTCCGGGGTAAGAGCCCCTCCGTTGTCCAGGTGAAGATTGACCCTGTCGGCAAAGAGCATACGGAATTCTTTGTTGCCCATCAACCGGCTGAAGATACCACTGGGACGCTGGGCGTTGTTTTCAGTAACATAGTTTTCACTGACATTCTCCAGAATTTTTTCTGAATCCCAGCAGAAAAAGATAAATCCGCTTCCCGGATTTTTTCTGTTCCTTCCTGCTGCCCAGTTGTGGTGGTCCCAGTCGTTGTTCCCTCCGTAAAAATTGATAAGCATGTAGTCGCACAAACTGACCGGATCAATCCAGGCAGGCAAGGCCGGATTGAGTGAACCATCCGGATTCCTTCCAACCAATGGGAAATAAAGTTCATTCTTAAAGATTTGTCCGCTCACAGCCCCCAAAAGATAATTCCAGGCATCCATGGTCCCGTCCATCAGTTCATTGTAATCCTTGATGATGTCGTATTCTTCTTTTTCACCACCAAGGTAGCCTTGCATAAAATCATCGTCAATCCGCTCGGAAATATTGTACAAGCCCCAGTATAGGCCATTCAGGTAAAGATGGACGAAACGGCTGTGGGCAGAAATATGGTCCATCTCCAACTGTGTTTCCTTGGCCCAGATATCCTGGACATGGGTTGCCCTGAGCCGCTGGGCACTTTCCCAGTGTCGCCAGGTATTCCCAAACGATGCACGGAGCACGAACCCATTGAATTCTGCGCTTGCATCCTCACCGAAAAGGGCATACCTGAGCTTTGATGGTCCCAGCGTATCGCGGAACGCCAAACGAAAGGAATGTTTTGGGTTCTTCTCTGCCAGACGGCTGGCGCCTCCCTGGATTTGAATTCCACAGTTGACCTGAAATCCCTCCCCGTTTCCGGGTAAGATGAGTTCTGCCGATACGGGCCGCTCCCAGTTGTCACCTGTCTTTCCGTTGGCGCCGGTGTAAATGTAAATTCCACCTGTGTCGGGATGCTGTTCCAAAGAAAAAAGATAACTTTTGTTGGTGACAACGGAAACCGTAGGAACCGAAAGAAGGGACGGAACCATTAAATTTTTATAGTCGGGGTGGTTGACAATTTCCGGATCCATCCCGTAATCCCCTTTCGCCACTCCTGAAATATCCGTGTACTTCCCCCAATTTGCCGGATAACCCGCCGGATTATCAGACTGCCGGATAATGTCTTCAGGGAAAAGATAGGTGCTGGTGGTTACCGTTCCAGTACCACTGGGATCAATAGCCACTGCCCGCAGAACTGTTGTCGACCGGATGTCAATTGGCGATGTATAGCGGGCGCCATTCTTTGGGGTTGGTGCACTCCCGTCGGTTGTGTACCAGATCGCAGAACCGCTGGTGTTGCTGGAAAGGGTTACCGTAAAGGGAACTGAAAAGAAACCATGCAAAACTGAAAACTTAACCGGTCCAGGCTTTCCCAGTAAAGGGGAAAACCATCCGGATGAAATTGTTAAAACAAGAAGAATGAAAGCGGCCTTGGAAAAAACGATTTTCATCGGAAAATTAAGGGAAAGGACATTAGGAGACGGGCTTTTTATCACCGTGGATATGCTTTGAGGGTCTCCACAAGTGTTCTGAGCTTCATAAACTCCT
>DAIDJX010000185.1 GCA_027451165.1 Prolixibacteraceae bacterium
GGCCTGATCTACATCAGCGGAGGCAAACTGATGAAATACAACATCACGGAGGAAAAAGCAGAAGAGATCATGGACCGCGTGATGATGGCCCAGCTGACCGCTGACCGCAAAATGGCCTTTTACCGCTCCGGTCCCGACTGGGGCATCACCAAACTGGCTCCAGGTCAGAAACCTGGCACCGGCAAACTGAACCTCGACCAGATGGAAATGAAAATTGATCCCCGGAAAGAGTGGAACCAGATCTATGCCGACGGATGGCGGATCTTCCGCGACTTCTTCTATGTGGACAACCTGCATGGGGTGAACTGGCCGGAATTGAAAACCCGGTACAGCGCATTGCTGCCCTCCGTCAGTCACCGTGCCGACCTGGATTACATCCTGAATGAGATTGTTGCAGAAAGCAATACCGGCCACAGCTATGTGGACTGGGGCGATTTCCCGAGGGTGAAAAGGATAGATACCGGTCTGCTCGGGGCTGAACTGACCCCTGACGCGAAGGCTGGAAAATTCAGGATCACTAAAATCTATTCCGGAGAAAACTGGAATTCCACCCGTCGCTCACCGCTGACAGAACAGGGGGTGGATATTAAGGAAGGGGACTACCTGTTAAGCATAAATGGTAAGGTTTTGTCTATCAACGAGAATCCTTACCTGTTGCTGGAAAACACCCTGGGCAAAACAGTTGGACTGACGGTGAGCAGCAGCGCTTCCGGAGAAAACCCCAGAACTGCATTGGTCAAGCCGATCGCCAGTGAGCAGGAACTGCGCTATTTCAACTGGGTGAACGAACGGAGGGCGCTTGTAGATAAGCTTTCCGGAGGGAAAATCGGGTATATCCATGTGCCGAATACCTCAACAGACGGGAACC
The DNA here is from genome assembly GCA_027451165.1 of Prolixibacteraceae bacterium. GTDB lineage: Bacteria > Bacteroidota > Bacteroidia > Bacteroidales > Prolixibacteraceae > UBA1413. Next base: position 869 of record DAIDJX010000185.1, read on the forward strand.
GGGAATTGTTCCGCGGCATGTACACCTATCACGACAAGGAGGCGTTGATCATCGACGACCGGTACAATGGCGGCGGCTTTATCCCGGATGTGATGGCCGACCTGCTTGACCGCAAAACCCTGGTATACTGGCACCGCAACGGTTTGACGCCTGAGACGGCACCCAATATTGCCCACAGCGGCCCCAAAGCGATGCTGATCAACGGCTATTCTTCCTCCGGGGGCGATGCCTTCCCTTACTTCTTTAAGAAACTCGGATTGGGTAAACTGATCGGCACCCGCACCTGGGGCGGATTGGTGGGTATCTCCGGAAATGCACGGCTGGTGGATGGCGGCTATATTTCGGTGCCCCGCTTCGGAATTTTCGATGAAAATGAAAAATGGATCATCGAAGGGATTGGCGTTTATCCGGATATTGAAGTGGTGGACCGTCCCGAGCAACTGGCCAAAGGTGAAGATCCCTGTATTGTGAAGGCGGTGGAAGAGTTGCTGAAGGAGCTGAAGGAAAAGCCTGTGAAGAAGGTGAATCCTCCGGTTCCGCCCGACCGGTCGAAGTGGCATGAGTAGTTTACATGTCGCTTTAAGACGCGAAGAAAAAGGTTCCGATCTTTTTTAGAGATCGGAACCTTTTTTTATCAGAACTATTCGGAACAGGTCGCTCAGCGGCGGTCCCTGAGCGGAGTCGAAGGGAGCAGAAGCGACGCTGCGCGAAATTTTACATTTCTCTTATCTTGATATTCCGGAACCACACCGGGTAGCCATGATCCTGCAACCCGATGTACCCCTCTTTTGCAATGCCTTCGGTGAAGCCCGGGAAAGTTTTAAACTTGCTGGCAGCCACCATTTTGTCCCATTCTGGTGTCCAGAGGGTATAGGAACAGACTTCCACGCCATTCTGAACGTGCGTCACTTTGCCATCTTTCATTTTGATCACGATCGTATTCCATTCTCCAACAGGCTTAACTGTTTTTGGATCAGCGGCCAGCATGTCGTATAACGATCCGGCGAGGTGGCTGTCAATTTTATTGTCGGTGGCATCTACATTGTCCAAAACCTGAACTTCAGGAGCTGCGTAATAAATCGGTTTTCCGGGGACTTCACGGACATTGTAGAAAATTCCGGAGTTAGCCATTTTGCTGGCTTTCCAGTCAATGGAAAGTTCAAAATTCTTGAATTTCTTTGGCGCATAGAGAATATCGCCATTAGCCCCCTGTCCGGGTTTTTTCCCTTCCCCGATCACCACTTTCATGGCGTCTTCTTCTATGACCCAGTTGGCTGGCATGGCTGTTCCGTTGCACTGCCTCCACCCGTCGAAATTTTTCCCGTTAAACAACAAAACCCAACCCTGTTTCTTCTCTTTGCCACTCAGTTTGTTGGCTTTCTGTGCGGAAGTAACCGAGGGGATCAGCATGGCAAAAGCCAGCAACAACGATAAAAAAAACTGTTTTCTCATAAAATATTACTTTAAAGATGAAATTTAGCGAAATTCAGAATTTATAGGTTTCAACCAACAATGAGCACAAAGCTTTTGCCGTATCTTCATCCAATTCCCCCATTTTATGGATCAGTCTTGATTTGTCGATACTCCTGATCTGATCTGTAACAAGCTGACCTGATCTTGATTCGAAAAAACAATTGACACGGGTCGGATAATTACGGATGGTGCTGGTGAGTGGAACAACCACAACCGTTTGCAGATATTTGTTGGTTTCATCAGGGGAAACAACCACACAAGGTCTCTTTTTTCTAATTTCAGATCCTATCGACGGATCAAGCGTGACCTGCCAGACATCAAAACGTTTCAACTTTACCATTCCCATTCTTCCCTGTCAAAATCGTTCAAAATACCTTGAAGAAGGTCAGGTACTTTTTCTGCTTCTTTGCCTGCCGCCTCGAATTGCTCCTCCCATCCCCTCCTGGGCCTTGGTTTTATCACAATGGAATCATCCTCCTGGAAAATGTCTACTTCCGACTTGAGGGATACCTGAAGTTTTCGGAGCAGCTGTGCAGGTAATATGATACCCTGACTGTTTCCTATGCTGATGATATTTGTCTTCATGGTAATTTCTTTTTCTGATCCATCCTTTCAACTATGCAAATTTATGAAAATTGTTATAACACAATTAAAAATAATTCTTTTACTGTCAGAATTTTAATATTTTTAGAGTTACAACAAAATGGCGAAAATTGTTACCCGAAGGGAAATATAAAATTCTGTACCAGTTACTTAGAAAAACCATCAGTTCCGGAAGGATTTTTCATGATCCACTGTATACGCTGGCGTTCGGCACCGATGCCAGTTATTTCCGGATGATCCCGAAACTGGTCGTTAGGGCTGAAAATGAAGGGGAAGTTTCTTTTATCCTGAAGGAATGTGCCCGGCTTTCCATTCCCTTGACTTTCCGGGCAGCCGGAACCAGTTTGTCGGGGCAGGCGGTGACCGATTCCGTGCTCCTCATCGCCGGAAATCACTGGCGGAAATTCAGGGTGGAGGAAAACGGGCTGAAAATCAGACTGCAGCCCGGACTTACCGGTGAGAGGGCCAACAAGTTGTTACTGCCTTATGGCCGGAAAATCGGACCGGATCCCGCCTCCATCTCCTCTGCCATGATTGGCGGAATTGCCGCCAACAACGCCAGCGGTATGTGCTGCGGAACTGCTGAGAATTCATATAAAACCCTGCATTCCATGCGGATGATCCTGGCAGACGGTACTTTGCTGGATACCGGGGATACAGCAAGCAAGGAGCAATTCTGCAAAACCCATCCGCAATTTATCCGGCACATTAATGCGCTGGTTGCCGATGTTAAGGCTAATCCTGAATTGAAGGAGCGTATTGCCCGGAAATTCAAAATGAAGAATACCACGGGTTACAGCCTGAACGCCCTGGTGGATTTTGACGATCCCTTAGAGGTAATCCAGCACCTGATGATCGGTTCGGAAGGCACGCTCGGTTTTATTTCGGAAATCACCTACCGGACGGTCATCGAGCACCCCTGCAAAGCCAGTTCCCTGATGGTGTTCCCGGATATACGAAGTGCCTGCACGGCAGTGTCCCTTTTGAAAAGCGCGCCGGTTTCGGCCGTTGAGCTGATCGACCGGGCCGGGCTTCGATCAGTGGAAGACCAGAAAGGGATGCCTGTCTGGCTGAAAAGCCTGAGTGAGGGAGCGACGGCCATCCTGGTGGAGACCCGTGCGGAATCAAAGGAAATGCTGGAAAGTCAGATCGGGAAGATTGTGGAAACAGTCAGTCCGGTGCCATCGGAAATTCCTGTCAGTTTCACGGCTGTTCCTGCGGAATATGACCAGTACTGGAAAATCAGAAAGGGCTTGTTCCCTTCAGTAGGCGCCATGCGGAAAAGCGGAACCACCGTCATTATTGAAGATGTGGCTTTCCCGGTTCCCCGGCTGGCTGAAGCTACTACCGACCTGCAGGATTTGTTGGCAAAATGGGGATACCACGAAGCGGTCATATTTGGACATGCCCTGGAAGGCAACCTCCATTTTGTGTTCACCCAGGATTTTGGTACCACGAAAGAAGTGGAACGGTATGCGGGACTCATTTCTGAAGTGGCCGATCTGGTCGTCCGGAAGTACGATGGCAGTCTGAAGGCGGAGCACGGAACCGGCCGCAACATGGCTCCCTTTGTTGAACTGGAATGGGGTAGGGAGGCTTATGAACTGATGTTCCGTATCAAGCAGGTTTTCGATCCTGAAAATCTTTTAAATCCTGGTGTGATCCTGAACGGGGATCCTGTAGCTCACCTTAAAAATCTGAAACCGATTCCGGCCGCCAGCGATCTTATCGATAAGTGCATCGAATGCGGATTCTGCGAACCGGCCTGTGTTTCGGCTGAGCTTACCCTGACTCCCCGACAGCGGATTGTCGTTTTCCGGGAGATGAGCCGTCTCCGGCAATCGGGGCAGGAGCCCCACCTGGCAGCTGCTTTGGCCAACCGGTTCACCTATACCGGGAATGAAACATGTGCCACTGACGGCCTGTGTGCGGAAGCCTGTCCGGTGAAGATCGACACGGGCAAACTGGTGAAAACCCTTCGGAAAGAGGCTGTCGGGGAGAAACAGAAATTGGCGGCTTGGATTGGCGGTCATATGGCAGGAATAACTGCTTTTCTGAGATTCAGCCTTTCCACGGTAAATGTTTTCCATTTTCTGATGGGAAGGCCGGTCATGACCAGCATTTCCGGAGGGCTACGAAAGATTTCCGGGGGAAAGATCCCGCAATGGAACCGGTATCTGCCCAAAGGAGCTGACAGAATCATCCCCAAAGATACCGGCGCTCAGGAAAGCGAAAGGAAAGTGGTCTATTTCCCCTCCTGCATCAACCGGTCTATGGGAACCACGAAGGGAAGCAGGGAAAAGCAATTGACGGATAAAATGGTGGATCTGCTTCATAAGGGTGGTTTTCAGGTGGTTTATCCGGAAAATATGAATAATCTCTGCTGCGGAATGGCCTTCAGCAGTAAAGGCTATTCAGATATTGGGAAAAGTAAATCCGGAGAACTGGAAGCCGCCCTGCTGAAAGCCTCAGACAATGGCCGGTACCCTGTATTGTGCGACATGAGTCCCTGTCTGTACACCATGAAGGAAAATTTCACTCCCGGGTTGAAGTTATATGAACCAGTGGAATTTATTCTGGATCACCTATTGCCCTATCTGACCATCACTCCCTTGCAGGAAACCATTACCGTATTTCCGGTTTGCAGCATAAAGAAAATGGGGCTGGAATCCCGGCTGATCGAGCTGGCCCAAAAATGTGCAGTACATGTGGTTGTCCCGGAAACCAACTGTTGCGGGTTTGCCGGTGACCGGGGATTTTCCTTCCCGGAGCTGAATGCCCATGGTTTGCGGGCGTTGAAAGCCCAGCTACCGGAAGAAGTGACCAAAGGCTATTCCACCAGCCGCACCTGTGAAATCGGGCTGAGCCTTCATTCGGGGATAGACTTCCGGTCGATTGTTTATCTGGTGGACCAGGTAAGCCGGTGCAAAGGAGAATAGCTTTTAAAAAGGATAAATTTATTTTTGCTCCCCAAACCAGACGGTCATTTTGTTGGCGCCCCTGTTGTTCCAGAGAGCATAGGGGATGAGAGTGAGTTCTGTTTCATCGGGAAGAGAATTTTTCTCAGGCCCTGTCTTTGGTGCGAGCGTTTTGGTTTTTAGTACCACACATCCCCCCAGGAAATCTTTCCTGTAGTTGACACTGAATTCAGGCTTTTCCGGACAAAAAATCTGCAGGACATCCTTTTCGTTATCCTGTTGTTCGGCACAATAGGTAATGGGGCCCCGGATAAAACAGGCTTTTCCTGCATCATCTTTCACTTTGGGGTTGGCAACAACCTTTCTTACAGGCATGGGGAGATATAATTCTACCTGGTCGCCTTTCTTCCATTTCCTTGACAGCGAAGCATAACCTTTTTCGGTGGTAAAGGTCACGGATTTTCCATTTACCTTTATTTCAGGAAGTTGATTATCCTTACCGGTAAAAGAGTAGAGGTCACCCGGGAGCACCTGGTTTACCGCCCATCCGGGGATGCGTAGTTTTACCGTGAATGCTGAAGCTTTTTCAGGTTTAACAGTCAACAATACCCTGCCATCCCAGGGGTACTGGGTATTTTGGGTAATGCTGATTTTCTTTCCGGCAATTTTGGTTTCCGCGCTGCCGTTGATGTACAGATTAATGTACAAGTCATTGTCTTTCAGGGCATATACATAACCGGGAATGGAAGCAATGATACGGACATCATTGCTGGGACAGCAGGAGCAATCAAACCAGGGCTGGCGGTCAAGTGTTTTTCCGCTGTTGAATGCATACTCCATGTTGCATTCCAGTGGGTTGGGGTAAAAGAAAGTTTTCCCGTCGAGACCGATCCCAGCCACCACATTGTTGTACAGGCTTCGTTCCATGACATC
>DAIDJX010000186.1 GCA_027451165.1 Prolixibacteraceae bacterium
CGGAGTGTGGGCAAAGTCACCCATGTGCCAGAAACTGATGGCATCGATGCCTGAATTTAAGGATCCCAAAAATCTGCAAAGCTATTTTCTGCGCCGCGTTGTAGAGATGGTGTCAAAGAAGAATCTGAAAATCGGTGGTTGGGAAGAGGTAGCGCTGATGAGGAATGAGGAGGGCAAGATGGTCACCAATCCTGAATTTGCTGGCAAAGAGGTTTATCCCTGGGCCTGGAATAACCAGGGCGAATGGGCCAACCTTTCCTACCGCCTCGCCAATGCCGGATACCCTGTTGTCATGTGTGATGTTTCCAAATTCTATTTCGACCTGGCCTACAACAAGGATCCCAGGGAACCCGGACTATATTGGGGTGGTTATTGCGACACCAAAGATGCCTGGCTGTTTGCACCCTACAACTCCTTTGTTACCAACCTGAAAACCAGTGGGGGAAAACCACTTGATCCTGAAAAGGATTTTGAAGGCCTCGAACGCCTCAAACCGGAAGCCAGAAAAAACATCATTGGACTTCAATCACAGTTGTGGGGAGAAACAATAAAAGGCCCGCAAATGGCAGAATATTACATCCTACCCAAACTGACGGCCTTCGCGGAAACTGCCTGGGGCAAGGAACGGCCGTGGGAGAATGAAAACAATGCCGTAAAGAGGCAACAACTGATGGAGGAAGGATGGAACGAGTTTGCCAACAGGCTGGGAAAAACCGAATTGCCCCGCTAAGCAGGCTTTTTGGCGGATTTAACTACCGGGTCCCCCCTCCTGGAGGCATTGTGGAAGAAGGTATGCTGAAAGCCAATGTGGAATATCCCGGTTTAAAAATCAGGTATACGACAGATGGAAGTGAACCGACTGCCCAATCCCTTCTCTGGAAAGAACCGGTGCCCGTATCCGGGGATGTACGGCTGAAAGCCTTTGATGCCGCCGGAAAAAGTAGCCACACCATCAGCATTAAAGGATTCCGGAGTTCCGACGTTCCGAAGGTTCCGGTTTCAAATCCATAGCCATCGATATCATTATGCCAAACAGACACTTTGAAACAAACTGGAAATCAGCTGACGGGTTAAAGATATATGCCCAGGGTTGGGAGCCGGATGCTCCTGATCCGTTGGGCATTATCTGCCTGGTGCACGGAGTCGGGGAACATTCCTCCCGTTACGCGCACGTAGCAACAGCCCTGTGTGGCTCGGGATTTGCCTTTCTCGGAGCCGATCTCCGTGGCCATGGGAAATCGGAAGGCTTGCGGGGCCATTTCCCTTCCACAGATCTGATTCTTCAGGACATTGACCAATTGCTCGCAAATGCCCGCAACCGCTACCCGGGAAAGCCCCTGATCCTTTATGGCCATAGTTTGGGGGGAATTCTGGTATTGTATTACAGTTTGAAACGAAAACCGGACATAGCCGGCATTCTGGCAACCAGCCCGGGTTTGATAACAGCCCTCCATAAACAACCGTTAATGGTATGGGCTGCAAAACTTTTGGGCAGTATAATGCCTTCGGTCACCATCGCCAGTGGTCTGGATACGCAAGCCATTTCACAGGATCAAACCGTGGTGGAAAACTACAGAAATGATTCATTGGTTCATGACCGCATATCGTTGGGATTCGGCAAATTAATGCTTGGAGTGACCAAATGGACTTTATCCCATGCTGGTGAAATGTCCCTTCCATTGCTGCTGCTTCATGGAAAATCAGATTCAATTGCTTTTCCGGAAAGCAGCACTGAATTTGCGGCCCCATTAAGTGGAAAGTGCCAGCTGGAGTTGTGGGAGAACGGTTATCATGAGCTGCATAACGAACCATTCAAAGAGGAGGTTTTTCGTACCATGATCAACTGGGCAAACCCTATTTTATTGGACAAACACGCGGGGAAATAATTTTCCGGAGGGTTTCAGGTTTCAGGTTTCAGGTTTCAGGCTCCAAGTGCGATGAAGTGCCTGAAACACCGTAGGTTTGAAACCTGAAACCTGAAACCTGAAACCTGAAACTTGAAACTTGAAACTATTACAAACCACTATTTTCTTCTTTCATCAAAAAAATTCCGCATCAGATCAGCACATTCCTCCTTCAGAACCCCTTCCACAACAACAGTCTTTGGATGAAGGGCTTCCGGGGCGAATTTGCGGTATCCCCGTTTTTCATCGGATGCCCCGAAAACCAGTTTACCCACCTGCGCCCATGAGATGGCCCCCGCACACATCACGCAGGGTTCGAGGGTGACATACAAGGTGCACTGATCAAGGTATTTTCCCCCAAGATGGTTGGCCGCAGCAGTTAAGGCCTGCATTTCGGCATGGGCCGTCACATCGTTGAGCAATTCCGTCAGGTTATGTGCCCTGGCAATGACCCTGCCCGCAACCACTACCACTGCTCCGACAGGAATTTCCCCTTTTGAAAATGCACCCTTTGCCTCAATCAGTGCTTTACGCATGAAATACTCATCTTCTGTCTCTCTCATAACCACCTGAAAAATCCACTATTTGCAGCCTCAAAGTTGTTAAAATTTGGCTATTTTCGCAAACGTCAAAAAAAGCAAAATATGTACAGAACAAATACCTGCGGTGAACTGAGATCATCGCATTGCGGAGAAATCGTAACTCTTGCCGGATGGGTTCAAAGGGTGCGAGACCTGGGAGCAATGACCTTTGTAGACCTGCGCGACCGGTACGGGATTACACAGCTGGTTGCTGATGAAAACACCGCTGAAGAAATCAGAAACAGTGTTGCCGGGCTGGGACGTGAGTTTGTCATCCAGGCTACCGGGGTAGTCAGGGAACGCAGCAGCAAGAACCCCAACCTTCCCACCGGTGACATCGAAGTGGAGCTTACCGGATTGAAAGTGCTCAGCGCCTCATCCGTACCTCCCTTTACCATTCAGAACGACACCGATGGCGGAGATGACCTCCGGATGAAATTCCGCTACCTCGACCTCCGCCGGCCAATGGTGCAGCAAAACCTTTTCCTCAGGGCAAAGATGGCCCATTCTACCCGTTCCTACCTGGCCGACCAGGGCTTTATTGAAGTGGAGACACCTGTAATGATCAAATCCACCCCGGAAGGTGCCCGCGACTTCGTGGTTCCCTCCAGGATGAATCCCGGTCAGTTTTATGCCTTGCCCCAGTCACCGCAGATCCTGAAGCAACTGCTGATGGTGGCCGGTTTTGACCGGTATTTCCAGATTGTCAAATGTTTCAGGGATGAAGACCTGCGCGCAGACCGCCAGCCGGAATTCACCCAGATCGATTGTGAGATGTCGTTTGTGGAACAGAATGACGTACTGAATACCTTTGAAGGCTTAACCAGGCATCTTTTCCGGGAGGTAAAAGGCATTGAAACCGGTGATTTCCCCAGAATGTCATGGGCAGAAGCCATGGCAAGATACGGTTCCGACAAACCCGATATCCGATATGGCATGGAACTGGTCGAAATTACCGGAATGGTGAAAGGCAAAGGTTTCGGAATGCTGGATGACGCCTTGTATACCGGAGGTATCTGTGTTAAAGGCTGTGCGGAGTATTCCCGTAAACAAATGGATGAACTGACCGAATGGGTGAAAAGACCACAGATCGGCGCCAAAGGACTCTTATTCGTAAAAATCGGTGTTGACGGAGCCATTAAATCGTCGTTGGAGAAATTCCTGAATGCTGATGAAATGAAAGCCCTTGCAACCACGTTCGGCGCTGAACCTGGCGACCTGATCATGATCATTCCGGGAGAAAAAACAGCCACGCAAAATGCCCTGGGGGTTTTGCGCATTGAGATGGGTAACCGGCTTGGATTACGGCCGAAATATACATTTAAACCCTTATGGGTCATTGATTTTCCATTGCTCGAATGGAATGAGGAATCCAATCGCTGGTCAGCTATGCACCATCCTTTTACCTCCCCAAAACCGGAAGACATCCCATTACTGGATAGCGATCCCGGATCGGTCAGGGCAAATGCCTACGACCTGGTGATCAATGGAGTGGAAATCGGCGGTGGTTCGGTCAGGATTTTTGATTCTGCATTACAGGCCCAAATGTTTAAAGTATTGGGGTTCACCCCGGAACAAGCCGAAGCACAATTCGGGTTTTTGATGAATGCTTTCAAATACGGGGCACCACCACACGCCGGTATTGCTTTTGGGTTTGACAGGCTGGTATCCCTTTTTGCAGGGCTGGATTCCATCCGGGATGTCATTGCATTTCCAAAGAACAATTCCGGCAGGGATGTTATGAATGATTCACCCTCGGTCATTTCTGAAGAGCAACTGAAAGAACTCCACTTATTAATTGATCTGAAACAGTCAGAATAGACAACCTGAAAAAAGAAAGCCCGGTAGCTGAACAGTTACCGGGCTTTTTATGATCAGTACAAAAAATTACTGTAAAACAAAGCTGATAGGAACGGTGTAAGATACCCTGACCGGTTTACCCCGTTGTTTACCGGGTTTCCATTTCGGCAGGGAGTTTACCACACGCAAAGCTTCTTTATCGAGAGATGGATCAACGCCGCGGACAACTTTAGCATCACTGATGCTTCCATCTTTGTCCACAACGAAGGTTACATAGACTTTTCCCTGGATACCGTTTTCCTGTGCAATAACAGGATATTCAATAGCCTTGGCAATCCAGGCGCGAAGTCCTGCCTCTCCTCCATCAAGAAATTCAGGCATTTCCTCCACTATGATGAAAACCTCATCTTTTTTCTCTTCTTCCTGGACTTCCTCCTGAACCTGTTCCACAACTTCAACCACATCCTTGTTTACCGTTGTTTCCACCTGATCTTCGGTAATGGCGAGCTGAGTCTGATCTTCCGGCTTGATACTGTCGACCACAACAGGAGCAACATATTTCACCACGGTCTGCTGTTCAGCGGGCGGCGGAGGTGGAGGCGGCGGAGGTGGAGCTTCCTGATTCTGAATATCATTGGCCATCTCTGCAATAACCTCTTTTGCATCTCTGGCCTTCTGCTGGGCCATCCTGGAAGCCTGGATATAAGGAATAACAATAGCGAGAGTAATGACAATTATCCCCAGAATGGTAGCTATAGCCATTGTCCGGCTGTATTTTTTCCTTAAATCATAAGCTCCGTAACTCTTGTTTCTGAATTCAAAAACAAGGTCATCGAAACTCGGATAATATTTAATTCCTTCCATAACAGATGCAGTTTATTTAGGAGCGGAGGCAGGAGCCGGTGCACCGCCAAGAGCGGTAAGAACCATTCCTTCTTCGATCCAGGATATGTCAGTGAAAATATAACGCGCAATGCCTACAATCGACATTTCATCGATGATGTCCACGAAATTTTTGTATTTCGAAGTCTTGTAGGCTTTAATCAGCACAATCGGGCCCGTATCGTCTTCATTCTTAATTATTCTGATAGAAGACCGCAGTGAATCCTGGCTGATCTTCAGGTCACCCCGAAGTACTTTTTTCTCGAACTCAGTAATTTTGTCGAAAAGAGCTTTATTCCTTTCCAGGAGTACCTGCCGTATACCGGTATCGCTGAAATCAGTTTCCTGGAGGGGTGGTGGAGATTCCGGATCTGCCTTGCCGGGATACCAATACACTTTGTCGTCCGGTCCAAGAATGATGTTTAACGTACGGCTGTCGGCAATTTTCGGTGGTTCTACTTTTTCGTTCTTCTGGATTTTCTCCGGAAGAATGATGTCCATCACTTTGGATTTGCTGAAAGCTACGGTGAGCATAAAGAAGGTGATGAGGAGACACATAAGGTCAACCATCGGGGTCATATCAATATGGGTTGAATGCTTTTTAGGCTTTTTCTTCCCGCCTTTTTGTTTTTCTTCTTGTACAATTTGTGCCATCTTACTCAGTTTTAGCTTCCTTAACTTCGATTTTCTCAAGATTGGTGATCAAACTGAATTTGTTCACATTCTTGTCCTGAAGTATGTCCAATACCTTCTTTACCAGAGGATATTCGACTGTGGCATCACCCTTGATCATAGCAATAATGGCAGGGTTGACCTGACGAGCATAGAGTACCCAGTAAGCCAGCTGATTATCCAATGAATCTGTTGGCACACCTGTTTCAAATTTACTTCTCTCTTTAGCATCAGTTAAAGCCAGGTACTTTTTCATGTCCTGAATAGGAACTCCGAAAGATTCAGTCAATTTCTCAAATGTAGCCAGTTCCTGCGGGGTAAACGTAATGTTGTAATGTTTACCCATTTCCGCCAAAATTTTTGGTCTGAAATGCAGAATGGTATCCGGACCATTGTCAAAATTGAAATAAACCTTTCCCGGGGTGCCCGGAGCGCCTGGAGCAAGCATAACAGTCATGTAGTTGTTATCGGGCGTCGGTTTTTCCGAAATGGAAAAAGGCGTGTCGACCGGTACCGGTTCCATGGGCCTGAATGTTGCTGTAAGCATGAAAAACGTAAGCAGCAGAGAAAAGAGGTCCACCATAGGCGTCATGTCGACGTTAGGCGACCTTCCATGCATTTTAATCTTTGGCATTTTCTTTATCCTTTCTTTTTTTAACCAAAAGAATCAAACACAATTCTTATTTCCTGATTGATGCTGCGAAAGTCTGAGTCAGGCTGAAACCAGCTTCGTCGATTTTATACGTATAACTGTCAATTTGTGATGAGAAGTAGTTGTAGAAAATAACGGCAAGGGTAGAACCGGTGATACCAAAGGCAGTATTGATAAGGGCTTCAGAAATACCTGTTGCAAGTGCAAGGGCGTCGGGAGCACCTGATT
>DAIDJX010000187.1 GCA_027451165.1 Prolixibacteraceae bacterium
GACAGGGTGAAATTTGACATTTCTGCTGCCCGTTTCGGGTTCCTGGATAAGATTAACCTCAGGTTGGATCCCCTCAAACAGAATTTCGGTGACACCAAACACCGGTGGCTGGATTATCAGTTGCTGGCTTCATCGCGCTACGGAGATTACTTCAAGAGTATTCTGAAGGCTTATCCTGAACAGACTACCTTACGCGAAAGTGAATGGTTCGACAAAGTGAATATTCTGAGTTCGGCACGACCAAAACTTCCTGATATTGACTATGTCATCCCCACCTTTGAATGGCGGAAGACGCAGACCCAGGATGCAGTGCGGCATCGCAGAATGGGTGGAGGGCTCCGTGTATGGCTCAAACGCCCCTGGTTCTCTTCCGGGGTTGATGAGATGCTGGCTGTCCTGCTGCCATCGGCAAAAGCTTCCCCGGGAATGGTTACCGCCATGATGGTTGCCAAACCGGCCTACACCGACTTATTTACCCACTGGGCCATGGACCCCATTATCACTTCTGTTCCTCCGGAAAATCCCTCGCCTGCCTTTGGTGATTTCAGAATGAATCCCATTAAGGATGAGAACCTGCAATACCCGGGACAGGCCACCCTCAGGGCGGATATCGCCGCCTACCCGGTCCATTTTGATGAAGAAAAACAACAATGGTACTGCGACCTGGCCATCGACCCGAAACAAATGTACTTCCCGTTTGTAAGGCTTGCCCTGGCCCGTTACCAGCCTTATTCGGTAAAAAAGGCAGCTGAAGATGTCTGCCTCTCTCCCACCGTACTATCCACCTTTATCCAACTGGTGCCGGAAAGACAGACAACCCTCCGTTTCACCAGTGATGACAAGAATTCCAGGTTCACTTTAACCATCGAAGGCACCATTTACAATGAAAGGATGATGGCTAAGTTCGGAAATGTGAACTTCCTGCGCATCAGCTTTATTGACAGTCAGATTGCCCAGCCTATTTTCGGGCTTATTGATGACGGGAACAATACGAAGGAACTCGAGGATGAAGGAATAGAAATCACCATCACCCAGAGTCATGTTTCCAACAACCGGTATACCATTACCAAAGAGGTCAGGTTACCCCGCGAATACAAGACCAAACCCTTCCAGGTCATCATTGAGGAATACGAACGGGGACCCTCCCGGATTGCCGGTCTGGACAAGGAATACCAGGAGCGGGTGGTACAATCGGAAGAAACCGACCGGCTGATCTATGCCGATGTCATCAAGATCAACGAAATAAAGTAAGGGCGATGTTATATCGTCGCCCCATTATGTAAGGGAGATGTTATATCGTCGCCCCATTATGTATGGGCGATGTTATATCGTCGCCCCATTTAGTATGGGCGTATGATTATACGCCCGTACATCAGGCCAAAAATGACAATAATATCCCCGCCGCCACTGCGCTGCCGATAACGCCGGCCACATTGGGCCCCATGGCATGCATCAGCAGGTGATTGGTTTTGTCGTATTGCAAACCCACGACCTGTGAAACACGGGCACTGTGGGGTACTGCCGACACGCCGGCATTTCCAATCAGCGGGTTGATTTTGTTACCCTCCTTCAGAAACAGGTTGAATATTTTTACGAACATGACACCACCGATAGTGGCAATGGCAAAAGACAGGGCCCCTAACACAAATATTCCAACCGATTTAACAGTGAGGAAAGTAGTGGCCTGTGTAGAGGCTCCAACTGTCAACCCGATCAAAATGGTCACAATGTCAATCATTGGTCCTTTGGCAGTATCCGCCAACCTTTTGGTCACCCCCGATTCCTTTAAAAGATTTCCGAAGAAAAGCATTCCCAGCAGGGGGATAGCGCTCGGGACAATCGCGGTGGTAAGGATCATCCCGGCGATGGCAAAAATGATCTTTTCTTTTTTGGAAACGACCCGGGCAGGCTTCATCCTGATCAGCCGTTCTTTTTTGGTTGTCAGGAGCCGCATGATCGGAGGCTGGATTACGGGGACCAGTGCCATATAGGAATAGGCAGAAACAGCAATGGCTCCCAGCAGGTCAGGGGCAAGTTTGGAGGTAAGGAAGATGGCCGTCGGACCATCGGCCCCCCCGATAATTCCGATGGAACCGGCTTCAGTCGGGCTGAATCCCAACGCCAGGGCCAGGCAATAAGCGCCAAATATTCCCAACTGGGCTGCCGCCCCGACCAGGATCAGTTTCGGATTGGAGATCAGGGCCGAAAAGTCGGTCATTGCCCCGATACCAAGAAAAATCAGCGGCGGATAAACCCCATAGCGGACCCCAAAATAGAGGAAATTCATCACACTGCCATGTTCATAGATCCCTATTTCGTATCCGGGAGCAAATGCAATATTTCCCACGAGTATGCCAAACCCGATCGGAACCAGTAACATAGGTTCGAAACCTTTGGCAATGGCCAGATAAATAAATAAGAGACCTACACCAATCATCACCACATGCCCGACGGTAAGATTGGCAAACGCAGTGTAAGAAAGAAACTGACTGACGTGGTCAACTACAAAATGATAAAAACCTGAATTCTCCATAGTTAATCTCCGATTACGATTAGAATTTCACCTTCCATTACGGAGTCTCCCTTTTGCTTGTTAATCAATACAATCTTCCCTGCCTTGTCAGCTTCAATGTTATTCTCCATTTTCATGGCCTCAAGAACCAGAAGTTTCTGACCAATTCTTATCATATCGCCTTCTTTGACAAGAATGTCTATGATTACCCCTGGCAGCGGGGATTTGATATTTCCGGAGCCTTTGGGTGCATTCGGAGGACTGGTTCTGGCCTGTGAGGGGACATTATCAGTCGCAGGTACCGCTACGGTGCGCACCAATCTGGGTGTTTTCACAGGATTAAGGACTTTGTTGACTTCTACGTAATATTTTGTACCATTAATTTCGATTTCAGCCACATTGTCTTCAACACTCAGGATTTCAGTCTCATAGCTGTTGCCATTTATTGTAAATTTGAACTTTTTCATTTTTGGTTACTATTTGGGTAATCTGTTTAAACCATAAATTTTTGAGCTCCAGGGTGAATAGGTCCGGGAAACCTTGTTGATGGTAAGAATGGCATTCTCGGTATCGTGAAGCTCAACTGAATAAAGGTAAAGTGTCATGGCAATGGCGGCATTTAATTCTCCTGATAATTCCAGACCTGCCGTATCATCGCCTCCGGCCCAGGTTTGCGTACCTGTTTTAGCCCTGATTTTTGCACGTGACTGCCGTTGTTTTTTGACATCAATGCCGATCACTTTAACCAGATATTTAAAAAACAGGAATAAGAGGGCAAGTGCGACAAATACAATTGACATGGCAATTACAGTCATTCCCAGTCCTGAAGGGTCCATCTGCATGAACAACTCACCCGAAGTAACTTTATCAGAGGTATCATTGTTGGCGTTTGGTGTTGATTTTTCAAGATTGCTCCAAGCAGAGCCGCCATCTGCAATACGGCCATAGGTCACGTTACGCAATACGGTGCGCGGGATGCTTACCGAATCTATCAGGGTCCGGCCATTGACATCGAAGAGCGCAATTGTTTTTCCTTCCCTGAGAGAAAAATTGAGATGCAAAATACCCCGGGTCGGCATGTTATCAGCCCAAAATACCACATAGCTCCGGGGAGGGATCCGCGTTACCGGCTGTCCTGCAGCAATCTTGTACTTCGCAGGCACGGAAAGGTCATCCGTCAGGTAGAGACCCCCTATGTCAACAGTATTGAAAGCTGTGTTGAAAATTTCAATCCAGGGGCTGTGCTCTCCAAAATCATCCACATAGTTTGAATCGTTGTAGACAAGAAATTCGTTGATCCTAAGGTCAACGGCACTTTGTGCATGCAACCCACCTGCTCCGGTAAAAATCATTAAAAGGAAAACCGGAATTGTTTTAAAACTTATAAATCGCATGATAGGTGATTTTACAGTGGAAGATTGGAATGTTTTTTAGGAGGATTCACATCCTTTTTCGTAGCCAGCGCTTGTAACGCCCTGATAATCCTGAACCGTGTATTCCGGGGTTCAATAACATCATCGATGTAACCGAACCTGGCAGCATTGTATGGATTTGCAAATTCATTCTTATATTCTTCCTCCGATTTTGCAATGAAGGCTGCCTGTTCAGAAGGATCAGCAATACTCTTTATTTCTTTGCTTTTAAGAATTTCAATTGCTCCTTTGGGTCCCATAACGGCAATCTCAGCTGTGGGCCAGGCATAATTGATATCGCCGCGAAGATGCTTTGAACTCATCACACAATATGCCCCGCCATATGCTTTTCTGAGGATGATGGTGATTTTCGGCACCGTTGCTTCTCCATAAGCAAAAAGCAGCTTGGCCCCGTGAACAATGATCCCCCCATACTCCTGGGCTGTTCCCGGCAGAAAGCCCGGTACATCCTCCAGGGTAACAATCGGAATATTGAAAGCATCACAGAAACGAACAAAACGGGCTGCTTTGCGCGAAGCGTTTATATCAAGAACACCGGCAAGATACGCCGGCTGATTGGCCACAATACCCACTGAAGTGCCGTTAAACCTGGCAAATCCGATAATGATGTTCGGGGCATAATACCGGTGGACTTCCATGAATTCATTATTGTCGACAATGGAATGAATGATATCTTTAACGTCGTATGGTTTATTCGGATTGTCGGGAATGATCTCATTCAGGGCATCTTCCAGCCTGTCGATGGGATCATCACAGGCTACCAGCGGGGCTTCTTCCAGGTTATTCTGAGGAAGGTAAGACAACAGTTTACGGATCAGCAGGATTCCCTCCTGTTCATCCTCAGCCACAAAGTGAGTGACCCCTGATTTGGAACCATGCACCGTTGCCCCACCCAGTTGCTCATCTGTAACAATTTCCCCTGTCACGGTCTTGACTACCTTGGGACCAGTGACAAACATGTAGGAAGTATTCTTGCTCATGACAATAAAGTCGGTAAGGGCCGGAGAATATACAGCTCCACCGGCACAGGGTCCGAAGATGGCTGAAATCTGCGGGATTACACCCGAAGCCATGATATTCCGCTGAAAGATTTCGGCGTAACCGGCCAAAGAGGTGACTCCCTCCTGGATTCGTGCTCCGCCGGAATCGTTGATCCCGATTACCGGAGCCCCGACCTTCATGGCCGCATCCATCACCTTACAGATTTTCAAGGCAAAAGTTTCAGACAGGGAGCCTCCGAAAACGGTGAAATCCTGTGAAAAAACATATACCAACCGGCCATCAATGGTTCCGTATCCTGTGACAACCCCGTCGCCCAGAAACTTGGATTCTTCCATGTCAAAACTGGTACAGCGATGGGTGACAAACATATCAAACTCTTCAAAGCTACCTTCGTCGAGCAGCAGTTCAATCCTTTCCCGTGCTGTTAATTTTCCCTTTTCGCGCTGCTTGTCTATTCTTTTCTGACCACCGCCCAGCTTGGCTTGGACGCGTAGGTCAATCAGTTGTTTGACTTTATCCTGGTTGTTCATTTCAGTTGTTTTATTGGTTAATCCCCAGGCTTAAGCCTGGGGTTGGCAAATAATTATTCGGAGCAAAATTCCGTCAACACTCCGAAGGTGGATTTCGGGTGAAGGAACCCGATGTTCAATGCTTCTGCACCTTTCCGGGGAGCTTTATCGATCAGTCTGACCCCGGCTTCTTCCACCTGGTTGAGCGCTTCTGCTACGTTATCCACGCAGAATGCCAGGTGATGGATTCCCTGCCCTTTATTGGCAATGAATTTTCCGATGGGCCCCTCAGAATCAGTAGATTCCAGCAACTCAATTTTGGTTTGACCCACTTTGAAAAATGCTGTTTTCACTTTCTGATCGGCAACTTCTTCTATGGCATAGCATTGCAAACCAAAAGCCTTCTCATAGAAAGCTATGGCTTCTTCCAGGTTTTCCACGGCAATGCCGATGTGTTCAATGTGCGATATTTTCATTTAATTTCTTTTTGAAATGGTTATTACGGAATTTTCGACTGATATTATTGAATGGCAAAAATAAAGATCAGGGGTATAACAGAGCCTGACTTTCGTCATAAGGCCCAAATTGTTAATCTTTTATACGGTTCAAAATTAAAACCCTGCACGGAACAGCAGGGACAAGTCATGACTTGTTCCTACTGTTCACCGTCCCAGATAAAATGGAAATGCGGTCCAAAGCGTTCAAACGCAGCCTTCTCCAGTTCTTCCCGGACGCTCGGATGGGCGATGGAGATAATCATTTTGGCACGGTCCTGCATGGTCCTTCCGTAGAGGTTCACCTTACCATACTCGGTTACGAGCCAGTGAATATTGGCACGGGTACTGACCACACCTGCACCGGGCATCAGGATGGGAGAAATCTTGCTGATTCCTTTGGGAGTGATTGAAGGCATCGCAATAATGGGTTTACCTTTCTCACTCAGAGAGGCGCCCCGGAGAAAGTCAATTTGTCCCCCTACCCCGGAATAATGCTTTATTCCAATGGAATCGGCGCATACCTGGCCGGTCAGATCAACCTGAAGAGCAGAATTGATCGCCGTTACTTTGGGATTTTTGGCAATAATGTTCACCCGGTTGGTATATTTCACATCCATCATAGCGACCATGGGATTGTCATCAATGAAATCATATACATTTTTTGATCCCATCAGGAAGGTAGCCACCATTTTCCCTTTATCAATGGCTTTATTTTTACCGTTAACTACCCCGGATTCCACCAATGGCAAAAT
>DAIDJX010000188.1 GCA_027451165.1 Prolixibacteraceae bacterium
AGGATGGCTGAAATCAGGGTTTTCGCGGCAAAAGGAAAGATACTGATGGAGACCATAGTAGTCATAAACTGAGGAATGTTCTCCGGCGTCAGGTTGTACTGCTCCAGTTCCTTCTTGTGCTGCGTTTCAAGTGTGATCCAAATCTTCTGTATATCCAGGTTGCGGATGAATTTCCGGATCCTTTCCGGATTCCGGTTCATCTCGTTCAGCAGAAAAATGGGCAGCCTGGGGTTCTTTTGAAGAAATAAGATATGCTCCCTGAAAAAGAAACTGATTTTTTCCTCCAGGGATAGTTGTCTATCAAAAACCGGCGCAAATTTTTCAAACATTTTCCCGGCAATTTTCTCAAATACGGCATTAAAAAGATGCTCTTTGGTACGGTAGTAATAATGGAGCAATGCTTTGTTTATACCGGCATGATTGGCAATATCCTGCATTCTTGCGCCATCAAGCCCCTTTTCCAGAAAGACCTCCGTCGCAGAATCAAATATGGTTTCCTCCGTTTGTTTGTCTTTTTCAGTCATAATGTTTAACTATTTGGTTTAACCATTATATTTAACCTTTTAGTTTAACCAATTGGTCAAATTAAGATAATTTATTCCACTCCGCCAAATTTTTCCGGGAATATTTCTGGTAATCTTTAAATTTATGAAATTTTTCAACCGGATTGGAGCATAATTCCAATTTGAGATCGGTCAAATCTTCGGATTGGATTGGCATGATTCAATAATTTCATCCATTATTAAAAAATGTACTACTTTTAGCCCGGCTTTTTGGATAACTGAAACCTGATTAAATGAATAGATTTACTTAATTCAAAGGATATGTCATTAAAAAACAACATTCTCGATCTAAGGAAAAGGAAGGAAGAGATAAAGAAAGGCGGCGGGGAGGAAGCCATTGAGAAGCAGGCGCAGATGGGTAAACTCACTGCGCGTGAGCGTATTCTGGCCATTTTGGATGAAAACTCCTTCCATGAGTATGACATTTTTGTAGAGCATTCGGCGCGTGATTTTGGCATGGAGGCCAAGGTTCTGCACGGTGACGGGGTGATCATTGGGACGGGTACCATTTACAACAAGCCGGTCTGTATTTTCGCCCAGGATTTTACAGTTGCCGGGGGTTCCCTCGGGCTGATGCACGCGCAGAAAATCACAAAAATTATGGATCACTCCCTGAAGATGAGGGTACCACTGATTGGAATCAATGACTCAGGTGGAGCCAGGATACAGGAAGGGGTAAACTCTTTGGCCGGTTATGGTGAGATCTTTTTCAGAAACACACTGGCTTCGGGAGTTATCCCGCAGATTTCAGTGATTCTTGGTCCCTGTGCCGGTGGCGCAGTATATTCGCCGGCCCTGACTGACTTTGTCTTCGTGGTGGAAAATATTTCCAAGATGTTTATTACCGGGCCAAGTGTTATTAAGTCGGTACTTGGAGAAGACATTTCGATGGAGGATCTGGGCGGCGCCCGGGTTCATGCTGAAATTACCGGGAATGCCCATTTTTATGCAGCCAATGAGCAGGAATGTTTTGAGCAAATTAAGAAACTGATCACTTACATTCCCTGGAACAATGAGCAAAAGCCTCAGCCATTCCCGGCAAAACCACCCAAGAAGGTCAAAGTGGAAAAAATTGTACCTTCTGATCCCAAGTTGCCGTATGATATGCGCGATATCATCAAAGCGATCACAGATGGTTCAGATTTCTTTGAAATCATGGAGCATTTTGCCCCGAACATCCTGATTGGCTTTGGCAGGATGGAAGGAGAGACGGTAGGATTTGTAGCCAACCAGCCCATGGTGTTGGCCGGAGTGCTGGATACAGACAGTTCCGATAAAGCTGCACGCTTCATCCGTTTCTGTGATGCCTTCAACATCCCGATTGTGACACTGGAAGACTTGCCAGGCTATTTGCCCGGGGTAGACCAGGAACATTCCGGGGTTATCCGCCACGGTGCCAAAATTTTATATGCCTACAGTGAAGCTACTGTTCCCAAGATTACGGTTATTTTGAGAAAAGCATATGGTGGTGGATATATAGCAATGAATTCACGCCATCTGCGTGCCGACTTTGTGTTTGCCTGGCCTACTGCAGAAATTGCTGTTATGGGTCCGGAAGGGGCTGCCAACATTGTTTTCCGTAAAGAGATCATGGAAGCTGAAGATCCGGAAGCCATGCGTCAGCAGAAGATCCAGGAGTACAAGGAGAAATTCGCCAATCCCTATGTTGCTGCCGCCAAGGGCTACATCGATGAGGTCATCGAACCCGAAGAAACCCGCTCCAGGATTCTTCACGCCCTGAAGGTGTCAAAAAATAAAAATATTTCCATGCCCGTGAAGAAACATGGCATTCCACCCTTCTGACCACTCCTTCGCCTCGTGCAGCCCCGGCTGGGTGCACCCTTGCCGGCAGACATCATACACTACCACAAGCCTTGATGTCAAGGTAAATGAGGAGAAGGACATGAAATGATAAAAGGAGTTACATTCAAAACGAGCATTACAAAATGGCAGAAGAGGTAAAGTTGGATCATTTGATCGTTCAGGGGGCCATGTACAAGACCACCCTTACAGCAAAGTTCAAACACCGCAAGGCATGGAAATCTCCAAATCCTAACCTGATCTACTCTTTTATTCCCGGCACAGTCATCGAGGTACTGGTGAAACCGGGGCAGAAGGTAAAGCAGGGAGAGACACTGATTCTTCTGGAAGCTATGAAGATGCACAACAATATTGTGATGCCCTTCGATGGAGAAGTGGTCAAAGTCAACGTGCAGCCCAAAGATTTGGTTTCCAAGAAAGAGGCGATGATCGAGGTGCGACCCCGGTAAATGGAGACTCCCCGTTTCGGCTGAGATTCAGACGGGAAAGGTACTCGCCGGAATTCACAGCAGGCCCAGGAATAAAAAACGGGCTGTTGAAACAACAGCCCGTAAAAACCAAACTAACAAACTCAAAACTACCTGTTCTCTGGTTGGCTCCAGTATAATGTGTTGGTCATCCAGGATTCAAGGGAGAGCTTGGGTTCAGCTTCTGTTGACACGGTTTGGCAATAGTTGCCGTTCCAGGTACAAAAGTTGGTCATCCAGGCTTCCATACCCAGGGTAGACTCTGTTTCTGCAGGGATCATGGAGGCGATTTCCCAGCCAGGGCTGGTCATCCAGGCCTCCATCTGCATAGGATTTTCGTTTTCCACGGGGACCATGGCGGTGGCATCCCAACGGTTCAGGTCAGTCATCCACGATTCCAGAGCAAGTACGTTGTCGTATTCACGGGAGAGAAGTACGGCATCTGAATTGTTCCAGTAATGACTGTTTACCATCCAGTTTTCGATCTTCATGACCGGGTCCATCTCGTTTTCAAGGCTTGAGGCAAAACTCACTTTACGGGCATTGACTTCGGTAGCTCCTGCGAGCATAAACGTTGCCATCATTAAAGCGATCACGGTTAAAGAAACTCTTGTTTTCATATTGTTCTCTGTTTTCTGTTTTCTTAATTGTTCTGTTCTGTTTCTGTTTTCGTATAATCCATAGACTAAATAACGGTACAAATGTTACACTGATTCACTCAATAAAGGAGAGGAAACCAGCCAATAGAGGGGATTTACCGGTGAATGGAGATTTGGGACGGCAAATAACATACCTATGACTCTTTTTTGCCGGAGAGCACGAACAGGGAGTTTTCACCTTCCGGCAGCCGTTAAAAGAGAGGATGGACCGGAGAAGGGGAAGAGGAGCTTTGGGAAGGAGTTTCAGGACGAGGTTGTTCAAACCGGCTATGTGAGGGACTGTATTCCCCGACGATCTCCCGCATCCGGGCGACGAGTTGCTCATCGTTCTCGCTCTGAAGGTGGTCGAGGAGATCATGGATCCGGGCGGTGGTTTGGTCAAGGTCAATGGAGGGGGTAAAGGCGATCAGGATCTTACCATGGTCGATGGACGAGGAAGTTTCCTGGTTGGCCAGTAGCTCCTCATAGAGTTTTTCTCCTGGCCGGAGACCTGTTTCCACAATGGCGATGTCTTTATGGGGGAGAAAACCCGAAAGCCGGATCATCTTCTCGGCCATATCATATATTCTAACGGGTTCTCCCATATTGAAGAGGAACACTTCCCCGCCCTTTCCGAGAGAGCTGGCTTCCAGCACCAGCCGGCAGGCTTCGGGGATGGTCATAAAATAGCGGTTAATATCCCTGTGAGTAACCGTCACCGGTCCGCCCGCCCTGATTTGGCTGCGGAAAAGGGGGATAACGGAACCACTGCTGCCCAGCACGTTTCCGAAGCGGGTGGTGACAAACCGGGTTTTCACTTCTGGCTTATGTGAGAGCCATTGGATGTAAATTTCACAGATTCGTTTGGTAGCCCCCATTACGCTGGTCGGATTGACCGCCTTGTCAGTGGAAATCATCACAAACTTCTCCACGCCCAGCTCAGCCGCCAGGTCGACAATGGTTTTTGTACCCAGCACATTGTTCCGGATGGCCTCATAGGGTTGCTCTTCCATCAGGGGAACATGTTTAAAGGCCGATGCATGAAAGATGAGTTCAGGTGTGGTGGTCAGGAATAGCTGTTGCATGGAACGGAGGTTGGTTACGTCACCCACGAAAAGCTTAAGGTTCACCTCCCGGTTGGTCAGCCTGATTTCATTCATCAGATCGTAGAGGCCCGATTCGGCCTTCTCGACCAGCGTGATGCTTCCGGGATAAAAGGCGCAGAGTTGCCTTACCAGTTCAGAACCAATAGATCCGGCAGCACCGGTGACCATCACTCTCTTCCCGTGGATGCCCCTGATCACCTCCTGGCAATCGATTTCAATCGGCTCCCTCCCCAGAAGATCTTCAATCATAACATCTCTGACCTGGCTTGTAAAAAAACGGCCATTGAGCCATTCCTTGGTGCCGGGGACCTCCTTAACCCTGATTTGGCGTGCAATGCACCAGTCGACAATGGCGCTTTTCCGCTCTTTGGTGATGCCTCCGGGATGGACGCAGAGGACCATCTCCCTGACACTTTTCTCCTTCACAATGCGATTACACTCCTCTCCCGGAGGGTAGACCATGACCCCTTCCACCTTCTTGTGGTGAAGCCCCGGATGGTCGTCGATGAAGCCCACTACCCTGTAGTTGAGAGCCGGATCCTTTTCGAATACGCTCTTGGTGATGATTCCCATCTCTCCGGCGCCGAAAATCATCATATTGACGCCGGGCCGGCCGGTCTTGACCAACCGGTGATACATCACCGCCACCACGACCCTCATGCCCACCAGCACCACCACCGCGATGAAAAACTGAGAGATCGCCACGGAATAGGGGACAACCATCACCGACCACTCCCTTCGGGCTATCAGGTTGAAAAACACGATTCCTGCGGCGATGAAAATCTGGGTTTTGATGACCGCCAGGGCATCGCGGGGACTGGAATGGCGCAAGATGCCTTCGTATGGTTTGAAAAGGAATTCAGCGAATGCAAATAAAGGAAGCAGAACCGCCAGTTGGAGCAACATCCGGGGGACCTCAACAGAAAATGCCTCCAGATTGTACCGCAGCAAATAAGTAAAAATAAAAATCATACTGATTATGAAGACATCTGAGGAAAAAATGATCCAGCGAGGCAGAAAAACCCGTCCGGCTATTTTTCTCAAAAAGGTGCGCATAGTACAGTATGATGATTCCCTATACACAATATACGAAAAAATATGGTATGATGGGACTCAGGGGGATATACCTTGCGGGCGAAAGGGAAAGAAAAGCAGTTGCAACTCCGTCCAGGAAAGTGGGCGGATGTGGACAGTTGTGGACGGGCATGGGCAGCTGTGGACCGGTGTGGACCGCTATGGACCGGTATGGGTAATGGTGGGCTGAGATGGAGCGGAGTGGACCATTGTGGACAGCAGTGGACAGCAGTGCGTAGGAGTGGGTAGGAGTGGGCAATAGTAGGCTGAAATGGGTTGAGTTGGGCAAGTGTGGACAGCAGTGGGCAGCAATGGGTGATTGTGGGTAATTCTGGCCAGCAGTGCACAGCAATGGGCCAGGCTAAAGAGACCAGGGGTTTAGGAAAGATAGTCAGAAATGGCTACTATTGACGGGGGTCATTTAAAAGTAGCGAAAGCCACACCAGCGGTCTTCACACAGCGGTGGTGATTGGAATTAAGGGAGGTCAGATCATCGTCTCCATTGATGAGGAGCCTGAAATTTCACCGGGGATCAGTCGTTATCGCCACGGCGGATAGAAATGCGGATCGCATTTTCTACCGGTTTCTCAGAAACCAGGACCAGGTATCCGCCGCCACCAGCTCCGGAGATTTTCCATCCCAGGGCTTCTTTTTCGTAGCGTTGGATGGTTTCGAGGATGACGGGGTTGACCATTCCGGGGAACATGGCGATCTGGGCCTCAAACGATTCTCTGAAGGCCTGTCCGAATTTATGAAGATTCTTTTGGAGGATGGCCTCCCAAACGGCTTCAGCAGCTAGGGCGAGGGCTCGGGCTCCTTCTTCGTGGATGCGGGTTTCGGCCAGCACGTCATAGTCTCCGGCGCGAGGTGAAAGGTTGATAAACCAAAGATGTTCCTCAATAAAGGAGAGCACTTCACCATCGGTCACCGTGGTTATCTTCTCTGGCCAGTAATTTCCGCGGGGGTAATCAAGGCGGTTGACTCCGGGGAAGACAATGCCGATGGAATCCTGTGAGCCGCTGACGTATC
>DAIDJX010000189.1 GCA_027451165.1 Prolixibacteraceae bacterium
CGACCTTCTTGGAGCTGAAGAAACCGGCATCACGCTGACTGAGACTTATGCCATGCATCCGGCAGCCTCTGTAAGTGGTTACTATTTTGCCCATCCGCAGGCGCAGTATTTTGCTGTTGGCCGCATTGGCCGCGACCAGGTTGCGGATTACGCTTCCTGCAAGAATTTACCGGTAGAAGAGGTTGAAAAATTGCTGGCCTCCAATCTTAATTATTAATTGACAATTGACAATTGACAATTGACAATTGATAATGAGTAATAAATACCTCTGATCAATCTTAACTGATCAAACTTAAAACTCTCAAACTTTCAATCCCGATAGCTATCGGGACTCAAACTCTCAAACTTTCAAACTCCCTATGAAAGTCACCGACCATATAAAACAAGCCAACGGAAAGACGTTGTTCACTTTTGAACTTTTGCCGCCCCTGAAAGGAGAAACAATTGAGTCAATATACCAGACAGCCGATCCCTTGATGGAATACAGCCCGGCATTTATCGATGTAACATACCATCGCGAAGAGATCGTTTATAAAGAGCGTCCCGACGGGCTCATCGAAAAGAAAACCGTGCGCAAACGCCCCGGAACCGTGGGGATTTCGGCAGCCATAAAATTCAAATACAAGATAGATGTTGTGCCGCATATCATTTGCGGCGGATTCACCAGGGAAGAAACTGAAAATGCACTCATCGACCTCTACTTCCTGGGAATTGATAACCTCCTGCTCATAAGGGGCGATAATCCGGCAGGCGAAAAAGTTTTCAGGCCTGAACCCGACGGGCATAAACATGCTTTGGAGCTTGTGAAACAGGTGGTAGCGCTAAACAAGGGGAGCTACCTGGAAGAAGAATTGCTGAATCCCATCCCGACAAATTACTGTATCGGTGTGGCTGGGTATCCCGAAAAACACGTTGAAGCGCCCAATCTGCAGCTTGATCTTCAGAACCTCAGGGACAAAGTGGATGCCGGTGCCGATTATATCGTCACACAGATGTTTTTTGATAATTCAAAGTATTTTGCTTTTGTGGAAGCCTGCAGGCAAATAGGGATCACTGTTCCGATTATTCCGGGATTGAAACCTTTGTCCATCAAATCGCAGATTACTTCATTGCCTAAAACATTTGCCATCGACCTTCCCGAAGAACTGGTAACTGAAGTGCTGAAATGCAGGGATAACCAGCAGGTACGGCAGGTGGGAATTGAATGGGGAATAAAACAAAGCCGGGAACTTGTAAAAGCCGGAGTGCCCGTACTGCATTTTTACACCATGGGCAAAAGCGACAATATCCGCAAGATTGTTGAAGCGGTATTCTGAAATGTTTATCCCGCGTAAAAAATTGTAATTGTCTTTTAGAATCTAAAGGACATTTATACCTTTGTTGGTATAGCTTTTTTCCTGGCTAGACTCAGACACACATGATTAAGAAACTTTTGCTGTGTTTCTTTTTCTCCCTCTTCCTGCTATTTTCACATGAAACCAGGGCTCAATATCCCGATGCCACGGCTGATAATTATACCCGATTCATCTCCTTCTCCACTAACCAGGGCTTAAGCAATGCCTTTATTACGGATATCCTGCAGGATAAATTTGGTTTTATCTGGGTTGCAACCATCAACGGGCTGAATAAGATCGATGGGGAAGAGGTGGTTCAGTACTTTCATCATCAGGATGATCCGAAGTCGCTTAGCGACAATGTTATTACTTCTCTTGCCGAAGATAGCCGCGGCGACCTCTGGATCGGAACGAAAAATGGCTTATGCCGGTACGACAGGTCAAACAACCAATTTATCCGATATACCTCTTCCGAAGGGTCGAAATACCATCTTTCCGATAATCATATCAGGGCTTTGTATGCTGATAAATCAGGCATCTTGTGGATCGAAACATTAAACGGCGGTCTGAATTGCATCAGCCTGTTATCAGGCAATGTCAGGTATTATCCTCATTCATCTCCCGCATTTGAAGGCGATTATTTCTACCATTTCATCTTCGGGGATTCGAAAGGAAGGATATGGATTGGCACGCGGAATTTTTCTCCGCAAATCCTCCATAAAGAAACCGGTGAACTCCAGGTTGTGCCAGGGTCGAACGGGAATGACGGATGCTGCCTTTTCGAAGATGATAACCATGTGATATGGAACAGCGGGAATTACGGGATATTCCGGTACAATGAGAAATCCCACGAATTTAACCCTTCAGCCGAATTCAAAATTCCTTTCAGGGTGCAGGCTGTGATCAACGATCACGATGGAAACCTTTGGTTCGGAGGTGCTGGTGACCGGATTCTGCGGTTTGACCAGAAAAACCGCCGCTGGACTGCTTTCATGCATACAGAGTCCAATCCAAATTCTCCAGCTTCTACTGAGATCAATAAAATCTATAAAGACCGGCAGGGAAATATCTGGTTTGCTACTGCTAACGGTGTAAGTGTTATTCCAAAGGAGTTAAATATATTCAGGCATTACCGGAATATACCGGGAATTAACAGCCTCCATTCTAACAAGATCACAGCCTTGACACAGGACCGGAAAGGAATCGTTTGGATAGGTACCGAAGATAATGGGCTGGATACATTCAACCTGTCGGATGAAAAATTCGGAAACCTGAAGTATCATATTCTTACCCGGGATATTGACCGGAAAACTTTTGAGAAGGAAAAGGAAGTGCTGAAGCATTATGCCCGGCGAAATTTCATCCAGATCGGGTCTTCTGAAAGTATCGACCGTGTTTTTAGCTCCTGGGAGAACTTCAGAAATGCAAACCTTTCTTTTTCTGCCAACAGCGAGGATAATGTCAGTAGCCTATATGCAGATAAGCAGGGTACTATCTGGATAGGGTACTGGGGTAACATCGGATTCAACCGGTTTACCTATAAAGCCGGATTCAACCGAAACTCGCTGTTTACCTTGGGGCTGGTTCCTGCATTCACCAATGAGTTGTGGTGCTCCAACTTCTATTCTGATTTCCTGGAGGATCGTAAAAACAACTTCTGGATGGCCACCTGGGAAGGCATCGGTTTAAATCTTTATAATCGCGCAACATCGGAATTTGAAGGGAAACATTATTATGGAAGAGGCAAAAGCCTTGATGGCAGGATTTATTCACTCACCAGGCAGAATGATTCCTTGCTTTGGCTTTCCCCCGGGCAGACATTGATCGCGTGCCTGAATACGCATACAAACCGACTGCAGGCTTATGTAAGTGATGACCTGCCCGCCGACCGGCTGGATGAAAGGAAATACCTGCCATATTCGGGACTGCAGACGGCCGGTATTCCCGCGTATGAGGGCGTGGCCTCGTATGTTACCGATAAAGAGGGTTGTGCCTGGGTAATCCTTTACGCCCGGGCCATTTTGAAATATTCGGTTAAAGCAGGCCGGTTTGAAACTTTTCCACTGGGCAATATCCCTGATGATCAGTTCATTGCAGCTGCCTATTCGCCTGACGAGAACGGTATATATCTGGGCACAATTCGTGGCAACATGTATATTTTTGAATGCATTTCGCACCGGCTGAAACGAATAGGAGCAGTGCCGGGTGCGAAGTCCGGATCGGGAAATAAGATTGAAGGTATCTGCTTATTTGGCGACTGCATCTGGATGGGCCTTGGTCAAGGATTTGCAACGTATGAACGGAAAACCGGCCGGATGAGTTACTTCAGGAGACTGCCGGGTATTCATAACCCGACACTGACCAAAGTCAGGTGTTTTGCCCCGGCAGGTAATGACCTCTATTTCAACTCAGGAAACAGAATCCTTGTGTACAACCGGATGAACAAAAAGTTCAGGGAGGTAATCCTGAAGATGGATCCGGGAAAGGAGATGGGGCAGGTCTCCTCAATGTTTTACTACAACGGCGCACTCTGGATCGGCACCCTGAACGGTCTCTTCAGGCTTGACCTCCTTTCAGGAAAACACGTTGTATTCAGGCAAGACGACACGAAGCCGGGTTCCCTGCCTGATAATGAAATCCTGGATTTGGAAGTTGCCGGACAGGATGTATATGTTGCAACAATGAAAGGATTATGCAAGGTGGATACGCGATCAGGCAAACTGACATTACTGAACCAGATCCCATCTGACCGGTTATCATCAAGGTTGCTGACCCGACTGTTTGAAGACAGGGCCGGCTTCCTGTGGATCGGTACCACCGAAATGGGCGTGAACCGGCTGAACTTCCGCACGAATACAATAGATCATTTTTTCGAAGTGGGATACGACAACAAGAGTTTATTGGGCAACAATGTTGAGAGTATTTTCCAGGACAGCAGGGGGAATCTGTGGATCGGAACTGACAAGGGCCTGAACAGGTTCAATGCTGCAGAGAAAAATTTCATTCGCTATGCTTCATTCGGCAAACTCCATCCGGGACCGGTCAAAGCCATTGAGGAAGACCGGGCCGGAAACTTATGGATAAGTACCACGAATGGGATGATCCTGATCACTGCCCTTAAGCAGGAAGCCATCCGCCTTACTTATCTGAATGGTTTACAGGCGAATTCGTTCAGTAATGCATCGGCCGTGCTGGATGATGGCAGGCTGGCGTTTGGTGGTCAGAACGGGCTGACAGTTTTCGATCCTTCGCTGGTTGATTTTCGCGGAGGTTTTCCTCAACTCATCATTAAGAACGTAAAAATAGGTGATTCACTTTGGTACGCTGACTTCTCAGGCAGGTATGAACTCCATCTCAAGCATTTCCAGAACAACATTTCCATGCTGCTCTCATCCTCTGAGCTTTTTTCACCTTCTCTTATTCAATACCGTTACCATCTCAAAGGATTTGAAGAGGCATGGAACTATACCGGCAGTACTGACAGGCTGTTGAAATACAATAACCTGAAGCCGGGGAATTACCTGCTCGAAATCAATGCTACCAATGTGTACGGGATCTGGAATCCTAATTCTGTCACAATATCGGTTGTGATACAGAATCCATGGTGGGTAGCCTGGTGGTTCAGGGTTTTATCCTTTCTTATCATTATCGCAAGCATCTATGCTATCATTAGGATCAGGGAAGCTAGCCTGAAAGAGGCCCGGAACAAACTCGAGAAAACCGTTGCACAACGCACGGGTGAGCTGGCCGAAACCAACCAGCGCCTCCGGGAGTCGGAACAACTCCTGGCCGAATCTCTGTCGGCCAAAAATAAGTTCTTCTCCATTGTTGCCCACGACCTTAAGAATCCGGTGATGGCCCTTCGGAACATCTCTGACCGTCTCGTTACTGAATTTCAAAAGCTGACTGTAACCCAACAGTCCGAATTGCTGGATTCCATGAACAGGCAGATTCACCTAACCTCTTCATTCCTCGATAACCTGCTGCTGTGGGCGCTTTCGCAAAAAAACGCGATCCCGTTCCATCCACAGGCTTGTGACCTGCATCAACTGATACAGGAAGTTACCAGTCTGCTCAGCGAAAACGCGAGGCTGAAAGAGATCAAGTTTTCAGCGGATGGCATTGGTTATTGCCAGGTATCCGCCGACCGGAACATGCTGATCACGATTTTGAACAACCTGCTCTCGAATGCCATCAAGTTTTCCTATCCCGGCGGTAAAATATACATCAGCACAGTGAACGAAGAGGGCTGGTGCACGGTAAGCATTCGTGATGAGGGGACCGGAATTCCAGCCGGCCGGCTGGAAAGCCTTTTCAGCATCTCATCCAGGTACCGGGTTGCCGGGACAGCCCAGGAAAGCGGAACAGGAACGGGCTTGCTGCTGTGCAGGGAATTTGTAGAAAAACACGGAGGAAAAATTTGGGTTGAAAGCCGGGAAGGCCAGGGAAGCATTTTCTCTTTTACAATTCCGGAATACCAGAATGATAAAAATAACTGAACATAATCAGATGGATACCGAAAAGATTAAAATTTTACTGGTGGATGATTCCCGGATAATTCTGGACGGGCTGGCTTTCAATTTAGCGCAGCAAAATAATATGGTTATCTGCGGCAAGGCGCTTTCGGCCGGGGAGGCCTTGCAGTGCATCTCCCGTGAAATGCCGGATATAGTTTTGCTTGATATCTCGTTGCAGGATGAATCGGATGGTATTGAACTGCTGAAGGAGATTACTAAAGAATTCCCCGGCATCAAAGTGCTGATTTTTTCCCAGCAAAAAAATGTACAGTCCATTGTCGATTCAATCCGTAACGGGGCAAATGCCTACCTGTCGAAAGACTCAACGGTAGAGGAGAGCGTTGATGCTATAGGCATCGCGGCCAAAGGCAAGGGCATATTTCTGGGTGAAACGATTCCGGCTGAAACGCTTCACCAGTGCTTTTCCGGGAAGCCTGAACGCCGTAATTTTGCCCCGTATCATCTGTCGGACCGCGAAATAGAAATTATCAGATGGCTTTCAAAAGGTTATCTGTCGAAGGAAATTGCGGAACTGGAACATATTAATGTCAGTACCGTTGAATCACACAAAGAAAATATCAAGAATAAACTTGGATTGAAATCCGTTGTTGAAGTGGTAGTTTTTGCCATCAAAACCGGGATCATTGCTCCTGATTGATTTTCCACCCAATCTTTCATATTAAGCCGTGAGCATCATACCGGAATTTAACTACAAATAGTAGTAAATTTCACTATTGACACCGGCTGATGCCTGTAAATACTTTTATACCAGGCTTATCCTTACCCAAATGCACAGACTTGGCTTTGAAGGTAATCGTGCAG
>DAIDJX010000190.1 GCA_027451165.1 Prolixibacteraceae bacterium
AACCCAACGAGGTGATCCGGACAGCCGAAAAATATGTCGGTACACCCCATTGCATGGGTGGAACCACCTCCCGGTGCATGGACTGTTCCGGCCTGACTTATATCTCTTTTGCTGCCCACCGGATTGAATTACCCAGAAGCTCCCAGGAACAGGCCAGGTACGGACAGGTTATCCCTGACCGGAACGCACTGAAAAGAGGTGATCTGGTGTTTTTCATCCGTTCCTACAACAGCCGGGATTATATTACCCATGTGGGGATTTTCCTCGGCAATAACCGTTTTATCCATACTTCCTCCTCCCAGGGCGTAACCGTAACCCCACTGGATAATCCATGGTGGAGTGAGCGCTTTGTATTTGGCACCAGGGTTTTCAAACGGTGATATACAATAAGGCCAACCTTTATCTTTGTTAAAGGAAGTCAAACCTGAAAAAGTAAAAATTAAAAACATAAATCATGAAAAGAGTCCGGATATTCATTGGTTGTCTCTTGTTGGCAACTACAACAACCTGGTCGCAACCGATGGTCAAGCCGGTGGTTGAAGATCTTCTTTTCCCTTCCATATCGGTAAACCCCAGCGGCTATGTGGGGGAGAGACTGTCAGCCTCTTACAAAAACCGGATCCTGGCCCAGGATGTGGATCGGCTGGTGGCTCCCTTCCGCAAC
The DNA here is from genome assembly GCA_027451165.1 of Prolixibacteraceae bacterium. Lineage (GTDB taxonomy): Bacteria > Bacteroidota > Bacteroidia > Bacteroidales > Prolixibacteraceae > UBA1413. The sequence goes on from DAIDJX010000190.1 coordinate 665, forward strand.
CGGACGGAAACCAGCTGCTGGCAGAGTGAATTCTGGGGAAAATGGTTCACTTCCGCCGTTCTGGCCTACCGGTATCAACCCTTGCCCTGGTTGAAAGAAAAACTCGATGAAGCGGTGGAAGGCCTTCTGAAAACACAGACTCCCGACGGCTATATCGGCAACTATGCAGACGACAAACACCTGGCGGCCTGGGACATCTGGGGAAGGAAATACTGCATGTTAGGGCTGCTGGCTTACCACGACCTCACCGGGGACCAGCCCTCCCTGGAAGCAGCCGGGAAAATCGCTGACCACCTTATGGCAGAACTCGGCCAGCAGAAGCTCCCCATAGTCAAATTGGGAAATCACCGCGGAATGGCGGCCACCTCAGTGCTGGAACCAGTTTGCCTGCTGTATGCCCGGACCGGGCAAAAGAAATACCTCGATTTTGCAGAAGAAATCGTCAGGCAATGGGAAACTCCCGACGGCCCGCAGCTGATTTCCAAGTCATCCATTCCCGTGGCCGAACGTTTCCCGAAACCGGCGAGCAACTGGTACGGCTGGGAGCAGGGGCAGAAAGCCTATGAAATGATGTCGTGCTATGAAGGACTGCTGGAATTATACCGGCTTACCGGGAAGGGGGAATATAAAAAGGCGGTGGAAAACACCTGGCTGAGCATTTCGGAAACCGAAATCAATGCAGCAGGTTCCGGTTCTTCTGTGGAATGCTGGTTCCACGGGAAAGATCACCAGGATCAGCCGGTGTACCATTACCAGGAAACCTGTGTGACCGCTACCTGGATCAAACTGAACCAGCAACTGCTCCGGCTGACCGGCGAAACCCGCTATGCCGATGCCATTGAGCAGACCTTCTACAATGCCCTGCTGGCGGCCATGAATCCCGATGGTTCCGACTGGGCCAAGTACACCCCACTGGCAGGACAGCGGCTGCCGGGAACGGAGCAATGCGGCATGGGATTGAATTGTTGCAATGCCAGTGGTCCGCGGGGGCTGTTCACCTTCCCGCTGACGACTGTCATGTCAGGAAAAAAAGGCGTCCAAATCAACTTTTTTGCCTCCGGAAGTTATGGAGTTACCACACCCGGTAAGCAAAAAATGAAGGTAATCCAGGAGACCAATTACCCCGAATCCGGGAAAATCAGGATCACCCTCCAGCTGGAAAAGCAGGAAAACTTGCAGGTCTCGGTCAGGATACCCGCCTGGAGCACCGAATCCACCCTGCTCGTCAATGGGGTACCCCTTCCGGTGGAAGCCGGAAAAACTGCTGACATTCAGCGCCTCTGGAAAACCGCTGACCAGATAGAGCTCAGTCTTGATATGCGGGGCCGGTTGATCCGCGCCGGCACTTCCCCCGGAAGTTATGCCATTATGCGCGGACCGGTTTTGCTTTCCCGTGATGAACGGTTGTCGCCACCAGACCTGGATGCCGTCCTGCAACCGGTAACCGGGAAAAACGGGTTCGTGGAACTTCAGGCTTCAGAACAGAAGAAACCAGGATTCTGGATGACCTTCACCGGCCGTTTTGTCCCTGAATCTTACGCGGAAAAGGGAAGCGATCCGGTTCCTGTTGTGCTGTGTGATTATGCTTCGGCTGGATATGCCGCGGAAGGCCTGCCTTTTTTTAAAGTCTGGTTTCCGCAGTTGTTCGATCCCCGGAAATAGCCGGGCTTACAACATCAGCAAAAGTACGCCGATGGAGATGACGAAACTCAACAAGGTTACTACGATCCCGATTTTGAAGAATTCCCAAAAGCCAATGTGGACTTTTTGCTTACCGGCTGATTCGATGACGATCAGGTTGGCCATGGCACCGATGATGGTCGCATTTCCGGCCAGGGTGGACGCCGATGCCAGGGTCAGCCACAGCACATCTCCGGGAATGGGTTTCAATACCGGCAGCATCATCACGGTATAGGGTACGTTGCTGACGATCTGCGACAGCGCCAGGCTTAAACCGTGCAGGGTAACAATACCCCCGGGACTTTCTGACAATGGCTGTGAATGGATGAAAAAATCCATCAGTCCCGTTTTAACGGCCCCTTCCACGACAATAAACAGGGAAGCGAAAAAAAGCAACAACACCCAGTCGACATTCCGGATGACCTGGGAAGGTTTTACCTTTCCAAAGATCAGGATCAGGGAGGCGCCAACCAGCGCAATGACAGGAATGGAAAGCCCCAGCATTTTCCCGAAGAAAAAGAGCGCCACCACACCCAGAAAGATGGGTACGGAGTATCTCATAGAATGATAGCCATACTCAAAATTATGTTCTTTGACCACGATTACCGCCGAAGAGTCAAAATGGGAACGATAGAACATCCTGACCACCAGCACAATCACCACCATACCCAGCAGAGAGACCGGCATCAGTTTATAAAAGAAAGTGGCATAGTCAATTCCTGAATTGATACCGATCAGCATGTTCTGCGGATTTCCGGTGATGGTCATGGCGCTGCCGACGTTGGAGGAGAGGATTTCAGCAATGAGGTAGGGAACCGGGTTCAGGGAGGAAGCCCGGCAGATGGCAATGATCACCGGTGTAAAAAGCAGGACTACCGCATCATTCACCAGAAAAGCGCTGGCAATACCGGTGATGAAGGTGATGACCATGAGCAGGCGGATGGGTGTTTTGGACCAGGAAAGTGTTTTTTCGGCAATCAGCGAAAAAAAACCATCTAACTGGAGGGTGGAAATGATGATCATCATCCCAAGCAGCAATGCTATGGTATTGTAGTCGATCGCTTTAACCGCCTCTTCGAGGTTGAGCACCCCGAAAACGATCATGGCCACTGCCCCGAAAAATGCCGCTGAAGGCCGGTCCACATTAATTTTAGGCAACCGGGTGAAAATGATCCCGATATAGGTAATAATGAAAATAACCAATGCTGTTATTTGCATACCGCTATCTTTGCGGTAAAAGTAGAATCTTTCTTTGTAAATCTGCCTTTTCTCTATATTCGTCAACCAGAATCTTACCTGCAATTTAATGAACAGAATTATTTTCATCGCCACCATTGCCCTTCTGCTGGGCTCCTGCGGAAGGCCGGCTCCGGAAAAAAATGCACCGGAACGCCTTACCTCCTATGTGGATCCCTTTATCGGAACAGGCTTCCACGGACATACGTTTCCGGGCGCTGCCTTTCCATTCGGACAGATTCAACTGAGCCCGGACAACGGCACCCAGGGCTGGGACTGGTGTTCCGGCTACCATTATTCCGACAGCATCATCGCGGGTTTCAGCCATCTGCACCTCAGCGGCACCGGCATCGGCGACCTGGCCGACATTTCCTTCCTGCCGGTAACAACAGAGGTAACCTTTTCGGGGGGTGAAAAAAACAGTGACTTTGTAAACCGGTATGCGGGAAAATACAGCCATGACCAGGAGGTGGCCAGGCCGGGATATTATTCCGTGCACCTGAAAAATAACGGAGTTCAGGCAGAATTCACCGTCAGCCAGCGCTCCGGATGGCATCGCTATACCTTCCCGGAGAACGGACCCAAAAACCTGATCCTTAACCTGGGGTTTGCCATCAACTGGGATAAACCTTACCAGACCGCTCTGGAACTGGTCAATGACACCCTGGTAACCGGAACGCGGTTGTCCACCGGGTGGGCAAAGGATCAGCATGTCTATTTTGCAGTCCGGTTTTCGACCCCGGTGGTTAACTATGAAACCGGGAAACCGGGGGGTGAAGCCTGCACGGTTGGCGTGCTCAGTTTCGGAGAGAAGCAGGTCATGTCCAAAGTGGGCATTTCTTCCGTCAGCGTGGAAAATGCCCTGGCCAATCTGGACGCTTCTTCCGGCGGATGGGACTTTGACGCCACGGCACAGGCAGCTTCGGATGCCTGGGAGAAGGAACTTTCAAAGATTATCATTCAGTCGGATGACCCGGACCAGAAAAAGATCTTCTACACGGCACTTTACCACACCATGGTAGCTCCGGCACTCTTTTCCGATTCCAACGGGGAATTCAAAGGGGTAAAGGGCGACACACAGAAAGCCGAAGGATACAACCGCTATACGGTCTTTTCTTTGTGGGATACCTACCGGGCACTCCATCCCCTGTTCACCCTGACCCAGCAGGAACGGGTCAACGATATGGTGAAAAGTATGCTCGACCATTACCGCCAGACCGGTGTGCTGCCGGTATGGGAGCTGGAAGGAAACGAAACCTGGTGCATGGTGGGCAACCACTCCATATCGGTCATCGCAGAAGCCATCCTGAAAGGGATCGGTGATTTTAACCATCAGGAAGCTTTTGAAGCTATGAAGGCTACTTCGCTGGCCGACCGGGATGGCATGGGTCTTTACGACAAGCTGGGCTACATGCCGGCCGACAAAATTCCGCAATCGGTCGCCAAATCACAGGAGATTGCCATCGACGACTGGGCTGTGGCTGCTGTGGCTGATAAATTGGGAAAAAAGGAAGAAGCCGCTTATTTTTACAAACGCTCTTTGAACTACCGGAATTATTTCGATAAGGAAACCGGCTTCATGCGGGGAAAATTAAGCAACGGACAGTTGACAACGCCCTTCGATCCGGCTTATTCCCAGCATGAGGGCAGCGATTATACCGAAGGAAATGCCTGGCAGTACCTCTGGCTGGCTCCACACGATGTACAGGGATTGATAGAACTGCTGGGGGGAAAAGAAGCTTTTGCGGATAAACTGAACCAGTTGTTTACCGTGGAAGTCGGGGTGAAAGGGGAACAGGCCTCCTCCGACATCACCGGACTGATCGGCGCCTATGCCCATGGCAATGAACCCGGTCATCACACCACCTTCCTGTTCAACTACGCCGGAAGGGCCTGGCGCACCCAGGAGCTGAACCGTCAGATCCAGACCACGATGTACACATCCCAACCCGATGGCTTATGCGGAAACGAAGACTGCGGGCAGATGTCGGCCTGGTACATTTTCAGCGCCATGGGTTTCTATCCGGTAAACCCCTCAGACCTGAAATACCAGTTCGGGTCACCCCTGGTCCGGGAGGCCAAAATGGAAATTGCCCCCGGAAAGTACTTTACCATGAAGGCGCCGCTCGCTTCAAAAGAGAACAAATACATTCAGGAGGTAAAACTGAATGGCCGGAACCTTGATCGCAGTTACATCACCCACCCGGAGATCATGGAAGGCGGAAGCCTGGAATTTACTATGGGGCCGAAGCCAAATAAAACGCTGTTTAACTGAACGCCAACCCCAGCCTTCAGACTATCGGCCAGCAGGATAATAGCAACCAACCCCAGCCTGAAGGCCGGGGTTGGCATCATTTGACGAGTCTGCGTGCCATTTTCTGCGCATTCAAAGCCAGTTCGCTTGCCAGGAAGCAATGATCCTGGGTCATCGCGGTTTCCGTCCGGTTGACCACATCGCTCACCAACTGCTCCCCAAAGGGCATGTACACCTCTGAACAGTCGTAATAAAGGGTCTCTTTCTGATTGACCAGGAACAGGTGATTGCCGCCCTTTCGCCCGGCAATGTCGATGTATTTCCGCATCTCGATATAGCCATCCGTACCCAGGATAAAGGTTCTCCCGTCGCCCCAGGTAGCCAGACCATTCGGCGTAAACCAGTCGTTCCGGATGTATCCCGTGGCATGGGGACTATGGACAATCATGTCTCCAAAATCCTGGTATTCAGGATACTTCGGGGTACCAAAATTGGCAATCTGGGAAAAATCGACTTTCGCTTCTTTGGAACCGGTATAAAAAAGGAACTGGTCACACTGGTGGGAACCGATGTCGCACAGGATCCCGCCAGCCTTTGCAGGGTCAAAAAACCAGTCGGGACGGGAAGCCGGGGTCATCCGGTGCGGTCCGAGCCCGATGGTCTGGATCACTTTGCCGATGGCTCCGGCCTGGATCAGCTCGCCCGCTTTGACGGATGCGGGATTGCTCAGCCGTTCACTGTACAGGATAGAATAGATGCGACCGGTTTCCTTCCTGACC
>DAIDJX010000191.1 GCA_027451165.1 Prolixibacteraceae bacterium
CAGGGTACACACGGAGTATCACAGGGTAAAAAAACAGGATTACAATATCTTGACACAACCCATCCAAAGAATCACTCTACCCAAAATGGTTCAGAGTTTCCACTTCAGGTTGATGCCAATCAGGTACAAATCCACCGGATTTTTAACATTTTGCTCATGATCCAGCCTGAGGTAAGTGTCAAGATTTAACTTTTTAGCCAGCGGGAACTCCACTCCTGCCGTGTAGCGCCAGTCATCTATTGAGTTTCCGTCAGGATTGTTGAGCTGGTTATGCATCTCTACAGAAGCGTATGGCTCCATTTTGCTGCCCTTAATGTCCCAGGCAACCTGCAACCTGGAGCGGAGATAATTTTCCGGACTGTAATCAAAACCCTTAATATCTTCATTGATATAGGTACTTTGAAATTTCTCTTTCAGCGATACATCAATTCTTCCAAGCTTAGCCTTAGCCACCAGCTGAAAATATACCCTGTGCCGGTTATCCCACAGATCGTCGTTGATATCATGCCGGTACAGCCATTCATAGCCGGCAGCCGCTTTCAGAAAATTTGCCAACTGATAGGAAAGACCGGCAGAAGTACCAAAACGGCTGATTTTGCCAAAATCCCGGACGATCCTGACTTCTTCTTCAAATTCAAGTTCCAGTCGTTTGGTGAGATCTTTGGTTATATTGACAGTCAGCCAGGTACCAAAATCTTTTTCCTGCGCTTTGCTAATTTTCACGGAAGTAATGACCAACAATGCAGCAATCACCGGAATCCATATCTTTCTTTTCATTTTCCCTGCTTTGAATATTAGTTATTTAATCGTCATCATCGTTCATAATTTCGCTTTTCCGGGTAATGCTGTCGGCCATATTTGTCTCCCGGCTTTTGTAATGTACACTCAGCAGGGCGGTATCTTTCAGAAAATCAATGGCACCAACCTCTACTTTGGTAATCTCCAGACCTGTCCGTTGCTTAAGATCATCTAACAGCTCCTGATAACGCTCAGGCTTTATCAGTTCAATTTTTTCATAAATGACCCTCTTGGTGGAAACATGTTTCAGGATCCTTTTATTTTCCAGCATCCAGGTAATGACTACAAAAATACCATTTACAAGGGCTATTTGCACATATCCGACATTTTTTGCCAATGCATTGATCACTGAAATCCCGATGATGGTAAACAGATAGGTCATTTCCCTGGCTGGCACTGCATCTGTGCGGTAGCGGATGATGCCGAAAATGGCAAAGAGTCCGAGGGCAAATCCCACCTGAATCTTTACAGTATCCAGGAGATAAAGCAGCATAAAAATAGTTGTACTGGTCAGAATGAAGGTGAAAAAATAGTCTCTTCTTCTGGAACGCGGGTAATACAAAAACCGGACAATTCCAACGGTGACCAACAGGTTGATGATCAGATGAATCAGCAATCCTGCCAAACCATAGGCCGAATCATCTGCCGGCACATTGACTCTTTCAATTACGCTAAGCAACATATTCATGGTTGATAATCTTTTGAATCCGTCTTAATTTTCTTTTCATATTGTTGACCTTCCAAACCTGGCCTGTCATAACCATCCCATAACAATACTTACTGAATCCTGCCCTTTTAATCCTTAAGTCCCTGAGCAATGCTGAAATATAGGAAGGACAGCTTTTGTCCTGCTTAACTTCAATGATGGCAAGTTCATTCTGTTGGAATAACTCCCCATTTCCGGGTAAGCCGAACCTCAGATGAAAATCTATGGTCACCCGTTCGGTAAATCCGGTATTAACAAAAGTAATCCGGGTAAAGCGGTTGATCAGCATGGGTAAAAGTTCATTAAAATCAGCATCCGCTTGATTTCTGATCAGTTCGATAGCCCTGACATCCTGCTTTGCCGGTTGGCCATTTAACACAATCCTGATTTTTACGGTTTTGCTTCTGTTTGTTTTCCTCTTCACTTCCAGAAAACGAAGACCACTGTCCATATAACATCTTTCCCTGACTTTCCTGCGGTTCAGTTTTCCATTAACATGGTCGAGGTAGAATTGTTGCCGGTAGTAATCATAATATATTGTTTCATAGGCAGCCATCCGCTTGCCATCAATTTCCTGCACACGATAATGACCGGATAACTGTTCCAGGATGAACGGCAAATCAGATACTGGAAGCAGAAACTTGGTATCCTTCCGGTTCATCAGTCGCACTGCTGACATCTCCTCAAGCGATACCCCCTTCATGGAGCCGATGATCCCGCTGATGGTTTCTGTTATTTCCCTTCCGGGTTGATGCAGCATTTGTTGAATCATAAATAGAATTTGCTAAACAGTAAATGTCTCAGGCTTCCGCTAACAAGCGCGTAAATTTATGCTTTCTCTTTTGACTATAAATACAACCACAGGATAAAATATCCTACCGAAAAAAAGAAAAACCCTATATTTGTTTGGCAAAATTTAACAGATATTAATCAGAAAGACGATATGAAAATCGGAAAATACAGCATGGGAATTGGCGATCGCTTTGAACACCAGGGAGAAGCGCAGCTTAAGGCAGTGATGAAAGCCGCTGAAAAAGGCATAACCGTAGTTCCGGTATGGAACAAATCCAACAGGGAACACAACATTGTCCATTCTGAACCTGACGGCACCCGACGGGAAGCAGATAAAGCTGTAGCTGCCCTGCAGTGGGGCCATCAATACCTGGTCGATGCCGATCACATCAACCTGGGAACAGTGGAACGGTTCATCCCTGTTTCGGATTTTTTCACCCTTGATGTGGCAGCTTACATCAATAAACCCGCGTCAGATGCTTCAGTTGCAGCCTTTAAGGCATCCTGTGCATCCCTCGGGGGAAAAGTGGAAATACAGGGAATTCCTGAACCGTTGACCATTACGGAAACACTTCTGGATGAAGTAGCTGGAAAATTTCTGGCTGCGGTGGAAGAAGCCGGTAAAATTTTCAGGCATGTGGCATCGGTAAAAGGAGAGGAGAATTTTATCACCGAAGTATCCATGGATGAGGTAGAATCTCCGCAAACTCCTGTTGAACTGTTCTTTATCCTGAAAATGATTGCCGATCAAAAAATACCGGCTCAGACCATCGCCCCAAAATTTACGGGCAGGTTTAACAAAGGAGTGGATTATGTGGGTAATGTGGAGCAGTTTGCCAGGGAATTTGAGCAGGATGTGCTGGTAATTGATTATGCCGTAAAACATTTTGGATTGCCTGAAAATCTGAAACTAAGCATCCATTCGGGCAGTGACAAATTTTCCATTTACCCGGAAATGGCTGCCATCATCCGGAAATACGACAAGGGAATCCACCTCAAAACTGCAGGCACCACCTGGCTGGAAGAGGTGATCGGACTGGCCGTTGCCGGGGGTGAAGCACTGGAAGCTGCAAAGGAAATCTATTCCAAAGCGCTTGGTCGTAAAGAAGAGCTTTGCGCACCCTATGCCGATGTGATCGATATTGATGACAGCCTTTTACCCTCCGCTGAAGAAGTCCTTGGCTGGAGCAGTGAGAAATTTGCCAATACCCTCCGCCATATTCCCGGTCACCCTGACTATAATCCCAATCTGCGGCAATTAATTCACGTCGGCTATAAAGTGGCTGCTGAAATGGGAGAAAGATACACCTCCCTGCTCAAATTGCACAAAGACATTATCGGTCAGTGTGTGGAGGAAAACATTTACGACCGGCACCTGAAACGATTGTTTAATTTGTAAATTATTGGTAGAGACGTGACGCGTCACGTCTCTACCAATATCGTTACCAATATATTTTTAAAATGAAACCATTTATCCACGACGACTTCCTGCTTCAGACCGATTTTGCGCGGGAACTTTACCACAAGCACGCGGCTCCGATGCCCATTTTCGATTACCATTGCCACATTCCGCCACAGGATATTGCAGTAAACCGCCAATACCTGAACATGACTCAAATCTGGCTGGCCGGTGACCATTATAAATGGCGTGCCATGCGGACCAACGGGGTTAGTGAGAAATACTGCACCGGCAATGCCAGTGACTGGGAGAAGTTTGAGAAATGGGCGGAAACGGTTCCCCAAACCATCCGCAATCCATTGTACCACTGGACCCACCTGGAGCTCAAACGTTTCTTCGGTATCAACGAAGTGTTGAATCCGGAATCAGCCCGCAGAATCTGGGAAGCCTGCAACGCCAAACTCAATTCTCCGGAATATACGGTCAGAAACATCATCCGCATGGCCAATGTGCATACCATTTGCACCACCGATGACCCGGTCGATAGCCTGGAGCACCATGTGGCCATCAAAAAAAGCGGATTTGAAGTAAATGTGCTTCCGGCCTGGAGGCCCGATAAAGCCATGATGGTGGAAAATTCCGGTTTCTTTAACGATTACATGAATCAGCTGGAGCAGGTATCCGGAATTTCTATCGGAACCTTTGACCAGTTGATGCTGGCCCTGGACAAAAGACACCAGTTTTTCCATGACAATGGATGCCGCTTGTCTGATCATGGCCTTGAAACTGCCTATGCTGAGGATTATACCCTGGAAGAGATTCTGGCGATCTTCCTGAAGATCCGTTCCGGAAACACCCTTACCAAAGAGGAAATCCTGCAATTCAAATCAGCTATGTTGGTAGAATTTGGGATCATGGATCACAGCCGGGGCTGGACCCAGCAGTTCCACATCGGCGCGCTGCGCAACAACAACAGCCGTCTTTTCAAACAACTGGGACCGGATACCGGTTTTGATTCCATCGGAGATCTGGAACTTGCACGACCGCTTTCCCGTTTGCTCGACCGACTCGATAGCAGCAATCAGCTGGCAAAGACCGTTTTATACAACCTCAACCCGCGAGACAATGAACTGTTGGGCACCATGATCGGCAATTTCCAGGATGGAAGTGTTCCCGGAAAGATGCAGTATGGTTCGGGCTGGTGGTTCCTCGATCAGAAAGACGGGATGGAAAAACAGATTCAGGCGCTCTCCAATCTCGGCCTGCTCAGCCGATTCGTTGGGATGCTGACCGACTCCCGCAGCTTCCTTTCCTACACCCGTCATGAATATTTCCGGCGAATCCTGTGCAACATCATCGGCAATGACGTTGCAAAAGGCGAAATTCCGGAAGATATGGAACTGCTGGGGATAATGGTGGAGAACATCAGTTTTAACAATGCTTTCCAGTATTTTAAATTTTAAGGTAACCGTTATTCAGCAATCTGAATTTCGGATTTCGGATTTTAGATTTCGGATTTTAAGACAAAAGTGTCCGCAGGCAAATCCGAAATCGTACATCCGAAATCCGAAATTGAACTTAATTCGAAATATTATACACCCATGAATAAAGTAGTAACCTTTGGCGAAATCATGCTGCGGTTGGCAACTCCTGATTTCCTGCGCTTCGGGCAATCTGAAGTTTTCACCGCCACCTTCGGAGGTGGTGAGGCCAATGTGGCCGTATCTCTTGCCAACTATGACATCCCGGTGGATTTTGTCACCCGGCTGCCAAAAAATGACCTGGGAACCGCTTGTATGATGGATTTGAGAAAATTCGGTGTGGGCATTTCCAATATTGTCTGGGGTGGAAACCGGATGGGCATCTATTTCCTGGAAACTGGGGCAGTCAGCCGGGGTAGCAAAGTTATTTACGACAGAGCAAACTCTGCCATTTCAGAAATTGAACCTGGCATGGTCAACTGGGAAAAGGTGTTTGAAGGTGCCAACTGGTTCCACTGGACAGGAATCACACCGGCTATTTCACAGGGAGCCGCAGATGTTTGCCTGGAAGCTATCAAAAAGGCCAATGAACTGGGGATAATCGTTTCCTGTGACCTTAACTTCCGGAAAAACCTTTGGAAATACGGAAAGAAAGCATCAGAGGTTATGCCGCTTTTGGTTGACGGAACCGATATCGTGCTCGGGAATGAAGAAGATGCCGAAATGGTGCTGGGTATCAAACCGGAAGGCGTCAATGTGACCGCCGGACATGTGCAAGCTGCTGCCTATGAATCGGTTTCCCGTCAGATCATGGAGCGTTTTCCCAGGTGCAAAAAAGTGATCACCACCCTCAGGGGATCCGTCAATGCCAACCACAACAGCTGGTCGGGCGTCTTGTGGGATGGGAACAGGCTTTTTGAAGCGCCTACCTATCAGATTACCCATATTGTTGACCGCGTGGGCGGGGGCGATTCCTTTATGGGGGGTCTCATTTACGGTCTGCTGACCTGGCCCGACAACGACCAGAAAGCACTTGACTTTGCCGTGGCTGCCTCCTGCCTGAAGCACACCATCTATGGTGATTTCAACCGGGTAAGCGTCGATGAAGTCACCAAACTCATGAGCGGTGATGCCAGCGGCCGGGTCTCAAGATAAAAATGGTCATTGGTCCACCGGCTGGCGGACGTCATTGGTCATTAGCGCTACGCGCGTCATTGGTCATTGGGACTTCGTCCGTCATTGGTCATTAGCGCTGCGCACGTCATTGGTCATTGGTCCGCCGGCTGGCGGACGTCATTGGTCATTGGACATTGACAACGAAACAAATGACGCCGGAGGCAATTGACGCCGTAGGCAGATGACGCCGTAGGCGAATGACGCCGT
>DAIDJX010000192.1 GCA_027451165.1 Prolixibacteraceae bacterium
TAGACTGGATTGTACTGGCTATTTTCTTTCTGGCAATGATTGGAATCATCGCGTATGTTATGATGCAGAAGGACAAGGACACTGAGGACTATTTTCTGGCAGGCAAGAATGCAGGCTGGTTATCCATCGGATCGTCCATTTTTGCATCCAATATTGGGTCTGAACATCTTGTAGGATTGGCAGGAGTTGGTTTCATTAGCGGAATGGCCATGGCGCATTGGGAGATACAGGCGTGGGTTGTACTGCTTTTAGGCTGGGTCTTTGTTCCATTTTACGACCGCATCAAAATTTTCACCATGCCGGAATTCCTGGAGCACCGGTTTTCTGCGGGTTCCAGAACTATTTTGTCCCTGATATCCCTGGTCAGTTATGTGCTGACAAAAGTAGCCGTTACTGTTTATGCGGGCGGTGTCGTTTTTAAGGAAGTTTTCGGGATAGAATCGATCTGGGGGATTGATTTCTTCTGGTTCAGCGCTATCGGACTGGTGCTGATCACCGGCATTTATACGGTACTTGGAGGGATGAAGGCTGTAATGTACACCTCAGTGTTGCAGTCTCCGGTGTTGCTGATCGGCTCGATTGTTATTCTGATTGTAGGTTTGGTTAAAGTGGGAGGTTGGGTGGAAGTACAAAACATTGCCGGCCCCAATATGCACCTGATCAGGTCGGTACATGATCCTGAGTTCCCGTGGCCGGGCGTAATTGCAGCCTCCATGGTAATCGGTTTCTGGTATTGGTGCACCGATCAGTTTATTGTACAACGTGTCCTTTCAGGGCGAAACCAGAAGGAAGCGCGAAGGGGGGCGATATTGGGCGGATATTTCAAGTTATTGCCGGTATTTATCTTCCTGATCCCCGGAATGATTGCCTTTGCCCTTAGTCAGAAAGGTCTTTTGGAGGTTTCTTCGAGCGATTCAGCTTTTGCAGCCATGGTTGCACAGTTGTTACCGTCCGGGTTCAAAGGTGTTGTAGTGTGTGGTTTGCTGGCTGCCCTGATGAGTTCCCTCGCTTCCCTGTTTAACTCCTCTGCAGCTCTTTTTGTGGGTGACTTTTATAAGAAATTCAGGCCTCAGTCCAGTGAACATCATTTGTTGGTGGTAGGCCGTATTGCTACTGCTGCGGTTGTTGTTCTCGGAGTCGTATGGATCCCGGTGATGCTGGGCCTTGGAAAGGTTCTATATGATTACCTGCAGGCAGTTCAGGGCTTGCTTGCTCCCGCCATTGCCACTGTTTTTATCCTTGGGGTATTCTGGAAAAGAACAACGGCAAAGGGAGCCCTCTGGGGTATGATTACAGGCTTTGCCATCGGAATGTTCCGGTTGGCGCTTAATGTGACCATCGGGGCAAAAACAGGTTTGGTGCTGGAGGCCAATAAGCTGATCTCTAAAGTAGGAAGTGCCACCGAATACACCAGGGAACTGGTGGTTGGCGGAATGCAAAGTTTTACCCAGAAATTGGGTGAGATCTTACCGGGAACGACCGCTGAACCATTGCAAAATGCAGTCAGGGATGCGGCAGGATCGCTGGCTACCCTTTCTCCTCAGACAAAAGAACAGGCTACTGCCTTATTGACGCAGGTTTCTGGTTCACTGGATACTATGTTCGCCGGACAGTACGGATTTTTGTACCACGTAGCTTCCATCAATTCGTACAATTTCACAGGATTTCTTTTCCTCTTCTGTATCGTATTGGTGGTGGTCATCAGCTTATTAACAGCCAAACCCTCCGATAAGCAGCTTCAATATACCATGCAGGCAGCAACTGCTGAAGACCGTGCCATAACACGCGCAAGCTGGAACAAATGGGATGTGATCCATACCGTGATCATTTTGGGGATTGTAGCGTTGTTTTATTTCTATTTCTGGTAAAAAATATGTAGAGACGTCACGCGTGGTGTCTCTACATTCATCCGAAAAATATATAATTATGGCATCAAAATACACCATTGGTTTGGATTACGGCACCGATTCGGTGCGTGCGTTAATCGTGGAGGTGGAAACTGGCCGCGAAATGGCCGGTGTGGTTTTTAATTATCCCCGGTGGGCGCAGGGCCAGTATTGTGACCCGGCTAAAAACCAATTCAGGCAACACCCGTCCGACTATCTGGAGGGTTTGGAATACACCATCACCGAAGCACTGAAGCAGCTTCCTGCGGAAGTGGCAGAAAATGTGGTCGGTATTTCTGTTGATACAACCGGTTCAACCCCTGTTGCTGTTGACGAACGGGGAACACCACTCTCACTGACCCCGGGATTTGAAAATAACCCCAATGCCATGTTTGTGTTGTGGAAAGACCATACAGGGGTAAAAGAAGCAGCTGAAATCAATGCGCTTTCCTCGAAATGGGCTGTTGATTACACCCAATATGAAGGGGGTATTTATTCGTCGGAATGGTTTTGGGCGAAAATTCTGCATGTTTTGAGGGAAGATACGGGCGTCCTGAGGGCTGCATATTCCTGGGTGGAGCATTGCGACTGGATTCCAGCTATCCTGACAGGAAAGACCAATCCCCTGACGTTGAAACGCAGCCGTTGCGCAGCCGGACATAAAGCCATGTGGCATGAAGCGTTTGGTGGTTTGCCTTCAGAAGAATTCCTGACAGCCCTGGATCCGCTGCTGGCAGGATTACGGGGACGCTTGTTCAAAGATACTTTTACCTGTGATGTGGCCGCCGGGACTTTAACGCCGGAATGGGCGAAACGGCTGGGCCTTTCCACTTCCGTGGTGGTTGGGGTAGGGGCCTTTGATGCCCACCTGGGAGCCCTCGGCGCTGAAATTCAGCCCTATTATCTTTCCAAGGTTATGGGTACCTCCACCTGCGATATGCTTATAGCTCCGCTGGATGAGGTGAACGATAAACTGGTCCGGGGAATTTGTGGTCAGGTGGATGGCTCTATCGTCCCGGGAATGATGGGCCTGGAAGCCGGTCAGTCGGCTTTTGGCGACATTTATGCCTGGTTTAAGAAAGTTATCGAATGGCCAATCGCTACCTTGCTTCCGGAAACCGGTTTGCTCGATGATTTCACCAAGGAAAAGCTGATGGAAGAAATCTCCGGAAAGATCATTGCCCGGTTGAGCGAAGAGGCAGCAAAAATTCCGGTCGGGGAGAGCGGACTAGTTGCCCTCGACTGGATGAATGGGCGCAGAACCCCTGATGCCAATCAGAATCTCAAGGGGGCTATTACCGGGCTGACGTTGGGAAGTGATGCGCCCCGCATCTTCAGGGCGCTGGTGGAAGCCACTGCCTTTGGTTCCAAAGCGATCAACGACCGCTTCATTGAAGAGGGGGTGAGGATCGACGGCGTCATTGCGCTGGGCGGGGTCGCCAAAAAATCACCATTTGTGATGCAGGTGGTGGCTGATGTGCTGAACCGCCCGATCAAGGTGGCCCGCTCCGAACAGGCCTGCGCGCTGGGGTCGGCTATGGCGGCTGCGGTAGCTGCGGGTATATACGCCACTACAGAGGAAGCTCAGTCCAAAATGGGTGGAGGTATCGAAACAGAATATCATCCTATTCCGGAAAATGCCGCAAAATATGTGGTTTTATACAAGAAATACAGAGAGTTGGGAGATATTATTGAAAAAGGTTAAAGTATAAAGTTTAAAGGTTAAAGTGCTGGAAATATGAAGATTAGGCGATAAATAGAGATTATCTTTTTATTGAGGTTTTTGAATAGATGCTACCAAGTATATTCATTAATTCCACTGATTCTTTTCTGATTTCTTTCCATTCCTGATTTTCTGCTGTTGTGGCTTCGATCAAACGAACCCAATAATTTGATTCGCGCATTTCCTTAAGCGATATGCCAATTTTATTCGTGAAATCAGGTCTGGAAACTGCCCCCTGCGATTCTTCATAATTGGCTCCTGCCGAAGTCGACGCTTTTATTAATTGATAGCTGATTACATCGTATTCCTTCCCTTTAGGTAGTTTCCTAATTACCCGAATAATCTTAACAGCAAAGTCAAATAACCTCTTCTGTAGATCATTGATTTTCACCTCACCATCTTCGCACATCAAGAAATCTTCTGTCATTCCACTTGAGTCAAATATATTATTGGACAACTCAACCTAATTTACTTTAACCTTTATACTTTAACCTTTATACTTTAACCTTTATACTTTAACCTTTGACCTTAATGCTGATGCCCGCCGGAGATGAAGTACATCAAAGCCAGGCCCAGGACAATCATCGCCAGCTGGATCAGGGAATTTCTTTTTGACCTGTCTTTGTTGAGTTCAGGCATCAGGTCGGTTCCTGACAGGTAAATGAAACCTCCGGCTGCAACTAGTAAAATCCAGTGGGACAGTTCTTCCACATTATTGCCTAACAACAAGATGATGATGGTTCCGAGAACAGCCGTGAGGGCAGCGTAAAAGTTGAGGATCAATGCTTTCCGGGCGGTAAATCCGGCATGGACCAAAATGCCGAAGTCGCTGATTTCCTGTGGTATTTCATGTAAAATGACAGTCAGCGTAGTGGCCATCCCGATTTCCGGTCCGGCCAGCCATCCGGCGCCGATGAGAATGCCATCGGTGAAATTGTGCATGCCATCAGCCAGAAGGCTCATGTACCCATAAGATTTTGGATGATCATCCAGGTGGCCAACTTCATGACTGTGGTGCCAGTTCAGGAATTTCTCCATCACAAAAAAGGCGAGGATACCGGATAAGATCAGCAGGGCAATTGTTCTTTCGCTTTCAATGGTCTCAAACGATTCCGGGATAAGGTGGAAAAAAACATTACCCAACAGCGCCCCGACAGCAATACTGACCAGCACAAACACCATTTTACGGAGTTTGTCAGTCCTGAGGGCAAGGAAAAAAATGCCGGTTATCGAAATGATGCTGACAATGATCGTACTGGCGATGGCGCTGATCCAGATGTTGGTCATGAAAATTCAGGTTTATTTGGTAAAGATGATTACTGACTTTGGATAATAAAGCGGTAAGTGATGGTTCCGGTCTGAAATGCGGGAGCATTTTCATCCACGTTGAATTTTGCCTGCAGGGCTGCTCTTTTGGCTGCATCGTGCAAATCCGGATTCATGGTAGTGGTTCCCCGTTGACCGGGTTCAGCTGCTGTTACCCTCCCGTTACGGTCGACCGTTATTTTCACGACCACAGTTCCTTCCTCGCGTCCGGGATAATTGGGTTTTGGGGTTGAGGTCGCCGATCTTCCTGACAAGCTGTAAGAGATCCCGGAACCCCTGCTGCCTGTACCGCCGCCCGGCCCATAGGTTCCCGCATTAGGGTCTCCGGTGGGTGTTCCCTGGTTTCCGCCGGGGAAAGTAACCCCCTGGCTTTGTCCTGTTCCGGTTCCGGTTCCTCCGGAACCCCCTGGCGTACCGAAGGCGCCTTTGGTGCGGTTGTTGATTTCTGCGATCTTCCGGTTTTCCTCTTCCTGCTTTTTCCGGGCTTCCGCTTCCTGACGCAATCTTTCCTGTTCCGCTTTCCGCTGGTTGTCCAGTTCGATCTGCTTTTTCCGGTCTTCTTCCTTCTTCTTTTTGGCAGCTTCGATGGCGGCAGTCTTTTCAAAATCCTGGGTGACTACTTCTTCTTTGGCCGGTTTGGGTTCCGGTTTTGGTTTAGGGGGAGGTGGAACTGCTTCTTCCACCGCTTCCTGCTGTTCCGCAACGGGTTCTTCCTGTTCTGCCACCGGAGCGGGCTCCTCAAGGCCCAACCCATTTTCCGAATCACCGAAATTCACAAGGATCCCTTCTTCCCCAGGAAGAGGTAGCGGGGTGTAAAATCCCACAAAAAAGAGCAATGTCAGCAGCACCGCATGGAAAACAACAGTGCCGATGAGCCCTTTATTTTTATCCCCGGAATTTGATGTCATCATTTCTCAGGCGCACAGGCCAAAATGAGTTTAAGTTGAATCTTCGATGCAATGTTCATAATTTTAACCACCTGATCAACAGGAACTGTACGGTCGGTATGCAGGGAAACATAGGATTCCGGTTTGCCACCGTATTTCAGTTTGAGGTAGGGTTCAATTTCCTGGAAAGCCACCTGACGTAAATTTCCATCTTCGTTAATATAATATTTCAGGTCTTTTGTGATAGAAATGGTGGTGACTGCTTTGGCCGCCGTTTGATTGTTGCTCTGAGGCAATAATAGCTTCAGGGCATTCGGAGCGACCAGGGTCGATGCCAGCATGAAAAAAATCAGCAACAGAAAGACCAGGTCAGACATGGAGGCCATGCTGAACTCTGTATTTATTTTATGTTTCCTTTTAATTGCCATTTTGATGGATTTAGGCCGGTTCGTTCAGCATATCCATGAATTCAGTGGTTATTGCTTCCATGTTGTAAACAATTTTGCCCACATTGGAGACTAACAGGTTGTATCCAAAGTATGCCCCAATCCCGACAATCAGTCCGGCAACCGTGGTGACCATAGCCTGATAGATACCGGAGGAGAGCAGGGTAATGTCAATATTGTTCCCCGCAGTAGCCATATCGTAAAAAGCTTTGACCATACCGGTAACGGTACCAAGAAATCCCAGCATGGGAGCGCCTCCTGCAGTCGCTGCCAGCCAGGCCAGCCCT
>DAIDJX010000193.1 GCA_027451165.1 Prolixibacteraceae bacterium
GGGCCGGTTAGCCTGCGCTTTTTAAGATCGGTAAAGGGTAAAGTAACTTTATCGCCGGATGTCAAATGGTATTTGGAACGCTCAAGTTTGACCGTTTTTTCTTTTACCAGATTGACCGCAACATTTACTGACGGTTCAAAAGGCGGGATGGTAATGGTCACGATGTCCTCGGGATAAGCTTTAAAAGTGACAGAACCGGTGGCATCGGTTTCTGTATGGACGATACCTTCGCCCACCACCACACTGGCCTTTGTAACCGCAGCATCCTTATCGTCAACCACTTTAATGGTAATATCTAACAACTGCCTGATTTTCTTTTGTTTCTGAGCCTGCTGGGCATATCCCGGGAGGATAAGCGCCAGGCACATCAGCATCAAACCGGCAATCAGGATTCTTTTACAAAATATTTCTTGGAATCTCATAATCGTCAATTTTATAAGTTCTGGTTACCAAACAGGATTGGGAACAAAATTACTCATCTTCAATGCATCGGCATTGTTGAATGGCAGGTAGTACATCTGCGGTTTCCATACCGGCTGACGGTCGGCGGATAGCGGAGTCCTTACATGCTTAAAGCCGTTCGGGAATTCCGGGCTTACAGCCACCTTCTCCGGAACTACTCCGTAAAGGGTGCTTGACATAGCGGCCTGGCGGTCTTTCCAACGGTTCAAATCGTGGTAGTAATGCCCTTCAAACGCAAGTTCAATGTTCCTTTCATTCTTGATCCTCTCCCTGAATGTCTCTTTGGAGGCGGTAAAAGCAGGTAACACATCCGGCATGCCCACCCGTGCCCTGATGATGTTGACGGCTTCGAGCGCTGAGAGTGTCGATCCGGGTACGCCTTTTGTATTTGGGCCATATGCCTCATTGGAACATTCCGCATAGTTAAGGTAAACCTCAGCCAGACGGCACAGCGGATCAGCAAAAATGGAACTGACCTGGTTCTTGGTACTGTTGTTCCATAAGAGTTTCCTGAGGTAATATCCGGTTTTGGTAATTCCAAGGAAGGATTGGTTCAGCAATTCACTGTATTTAGTGGTACCACTGGCTTGTTCTGTATAAATCTGGGCTTTCCCGCTGGTCCAACCTGTTGCTTGGGACTGATTATAAACGATATCCATGTCCAATCTTGGATCCCTGTTCTTGAACATATCCTGTTCATTATAATGTCCTGCAGCAGTTGCAGCAGCTCTGTCAGCAGCCGTATTCAACGGTTCCCCCCATTTGGTTTCATACTTGTCCACCCAGTTCTGGGTCGGGCAAACACCGGAATAGGATCCGGAACTGGCCCCGAATACCCCATTCATATAGGTAGCTCCGTAGCCCCTGTTGGTTGAAGTAACCCAGTTACCTCCGTTCCATGAGAGGTTCCCGCAGGTATAGGTCCAGAGACTTTCATCGGTTACATCTGCTCCGTAAATGTTGAGGTATCTGTCTTTGCCTGCGAGCAGGAACAAGCCGTTGTCCAATGCCACTTTCAGGGCATCCCAGCTGGCTTTGGCTGCCTCTTCCCAATCGGCAGTTCCGTTTTTGTTGTTCAGCGGGCTGGCAGCAAACATCAGCGCCTGGGCTTTCCAAGCCTTGGCTACCATACCATTCGGACGGTACATCTGGTTGGCGGAATAATTCAGGTGGTTAGGAACTCCCAACGGGGGATCCCGGCGAATTTTTCCGGCTTTTTCAAAATACATATAAGCGGAATCAAAATCAAGGGCTATCTTTTTGCAGGTCTCATTGGCGGATAGCCTCGGTATGTCCCACTGGTCATCCGGACCGATCACATTGGTAATATGCGGCATCGGACCCCACCACTTGAACAGGGTGAAATGACACAGCGCCCGTACAAAATAGGCCTGACCGCGAAGGTCGTCCTTTTCTTCCTGAGTGGCATCCTCAATCAGATCTACTTTTCTCAGAGCGATGTTGGAGATTCTGATGTCCATAAAGCAGGAAGCCAGCACAGGATTTCTGTTCCCGTCATAGGTCAGCTTGTTCACAATGGTTTCCGACATATTCCCTGATTTCCAGGCCTGTCCTTCCATATAACGCCCCATGTCGGCTGCATCGGTCACACTCTCGGAGGAATATTTCTGGTCCCATGCATCCCAGAAGAAAGGGAAACAGTATTTGATGTTAAAATCGCGCCAGTTTCCGCTGTAATATTGCGTACCCTGGTATACGGCATCAAAAAAGCCTTTAAAATTAGCCAGTCTTGAATAGACCTGATCTTCCGGCAAACCCTGTTCAGGAGCTTTGTCCAGGTAATCGTTCAGGAAATCGTCCACACAGGATGTGGGAAGCATCACCATGAACCCTGCCAGTATCAATAGTAAGAAATATTTTTTCATAATTTCAGTCTTTCAGATTAGAATATGATTTTAACACCCAACCGTATCGTAGACATCTGCGGGTAATAACCCTGGTAGAAGTTGGTTGCTTCAGGGTCACCTTCGATCAGCGGAGTAATCGTAAAGAGGTTGCTCCCGCTGGCATAAACCATCAGGTTTTTAACTCCAAGGGCAGTATTCAGCACACCAACATTCTGGAAGGTATAGCCAAAATAAACATCTTTCAGACGAAGGTAGGAGGCATTCCTGAAATACCGGTTCTCGATGATGGCCTGGTATCCCCTGTCGGCTTCTCCCCCGCCCCATACCAGGTTGTCCTGGCTGGAACTTCCGGAGTAGTGCAGCGTGGCGTGGTTGGCATCCGGATTCGTAGGCGTCCAGTAGTCGAGCTGTGAAGAGTGAATACGCCAGTCGCCCTTGATGAATTCTACTTCCCAGGCCTGGTTGTATTGTACATATTTACCCTGGTTCCCGGCAAAGAGGAAGTTGAAATCAAAGCCTTTCCAGCTGAATCCACTGCCGAAGGAATAGGTGATCGGCGGATAGGTCAAACCCTTGATCGGATATTTGTCGAAAGCATTGACCGTTCCATCTGCCATATAATCCAGGAATTTATAGTCACCAACATACAAGCGGGTAATGTCAACCGGTGAGGTGTTGTTGTGAATATCGTCGATGGAAGTGTAATATCCTGATCCTGTAAGCTCCACTCCGTTGATTTCCAGCCCGTCGACCCTGTATTCATAGTTCAGCCATTCGGTCAAAGGCTTGCCGGCAAATTTCATATGATCCGGGAAACTGGCCGGGTCATCCTTGTAAATCACCCGGTTTTCGTTGAATCCGAAAATACCTCTGACATACCATTCAAAATCTGGTCCGATTCTGTCCCTGAATTCCGCTTCCACCTCAATACCGTGTTTTTTCACCTTTCCGAGGTTCAGCTCCTTGAAGGTGTTGCCGATCAGGAAAGTGGTACTGCGGGGAGGAAGCAGCATCTGGTCGCGGTATTCATCAAAGAGGTCAACATTCAGGGTGACCTTGTTTTTCCAAAGACCCATTTCAAAACCGATGTCCCGTTTGTGGGCGCGTTCCCATTGGGCATTCGGGTTGGCCAACTGATCTTCATGAATGTATCCCCGGTCATCTTTATAATAGGAACTCAGGTACAACCACCGGCTGTTGGCATAATCGCTGCCCACATAGCCGTCGGAGTAACGCAGTTTCAATTTGTTCATCCAGGGAACCGCATTCTTGAAGAAGGGCTCGTCGGAGACCACCCACCCCAAAGCCGCAGAGGGGAACAAACCAAAACGGTTGCCGGGAGCAAAACGTTCTGATCCGGTATAGCCCACGTTCAATTCAAGGAGGTATCTTTTATTGAAATCGTAAGTAGCCCTACCAACCAAACCTTCGTTGTAATAAGGGAAATCAGCATTGCTGTTTTTCTGTTGGCGGTTGAACAAACCCAAGGCCGATACCGAATGCTTTCCGAAAGTATTGGCATAGTTTAAGGCAAATTCATAATAGTAATCGGTGCTGTAACTGTTCAAGCCTCCGACATTGATATCAAGCGGCGGTTTGAAATAAAATTCATTGGATTCAGCCGGACTGTATTGTTTCCAGGGGTTTTCGCCCGTTCCGATCTTGGTATAATCCAGCTGCCACTGCACTGCTGTCGGATTTGCGGTCAACTGCCTGGTATTGTTGTTGGAACTAACAGATACTTTACCATTGACCTTCAATCCTTTCAGCAGGAAACTCAGGTCCTGGCTGAAAATGAGGTCTGTAAACAGGCGGGATCCCAAATCTTTGTTGAACTGACCTGAATTCATGTTGTTGTAGGGATTGTCGGTGTATTCGGTCAGTTTATCTGCCAAACGGATACCTTTTGCATCAGGATATCTCAAATCAGGAACCTGTTCCAGTACCCATTCCGGAAAATAGGCCGGGAATTTGGCGCCGCTGGTGGCATAAAAGGCACGCCAGGGGCTGCTGTTCGGATTGTTCTTGAGGTTGAGGGATCCCCCAACGTTTAAGGATAAGACCGTAGATTTGGTGATGTTAAAATCAAGGTTGATACGATAGTTCATCAGGTGGTTGTAATACCGCATATCATAATAGCCATCTTTCGCTTGCTTAAAAAAGCTCCCGTCATACTGGTACCCCAGTGCCAGGAAGTATTTGGCGAATTCGGTTCCCCCGGAAACATTCATATTGGCGGTGGCTGTCGGTGAAGTTGGATTGGTCAGCTCATCAAACCAGTTGACATTTGGAAAACGGAGGGCATTCAGCGGAGTGGAAGGATTCTTGTACTCCTGGAGCTGCCATTCGGGGATCAGAGACTGCCATTGCTGACCGTTGGCATACGCCACATTCAGCGCTTTTACTGTCGTATAAGAATCGATAAACTTTGGTATTCTGGTGGCAATCTGTGCTCCGTATGATGCGCTGAAGTCCAGGTTAGGCTTCCCGATGCTCCCGCGTTTGGTGGTCACAATAACCACCCCATTCGCTCCACGTGCCCCAAATACTGCTGTAGCGGAAGCATCCTTCAGCACTGAAATGGAATTGATTTCATTTGGATTCAACAAGCTGAAATCGCGTTCGACACCGTCAACCAGCACCAATGGCGCACTACCGTTCCAGCTGGAAAGTCCGCGCACATAAATATCTGCCTGGCTGGAACCGGGTTCGGCATCCTGCTGAATGGTCAAAACTCCGGAGAGTTTTCCGGCAATGGCATTGGTTACCGTGGTGGCGCCCGCCTGCATCAGGGTTTCATTGTTCACCTGCGTAATGGCGCCTACCACAGATTCTTTTTTCTGGGTACCATAACCCACCACCACCACTTCCTCAAGGCCTTTCGTTTCCTCTTTAAGGGTGACGTTAAATTCAGTCTGGCTGCCAATAGGAAGCTCTTGTGGAGTCATACCCACAAAACTAACGGACAGGGTTTGGGCATTGGCCGGAATATTCAAATTGAATTTCCCGTCCATGTCGGTAATGGTTCCCACCGTGGTTCCTTTGACCACTACAGTCACCCCGGGAATAGGATCCCCGTTTTCACCAACTACCTTACCCCGTATGGCTCTTTGCTGTTCTGCAGATAGGGCTGAGACCGAAATCCATGCCAACCCCATGATGAACAGCAACAACAGAGTTCTCATCTTTCGATGGAACATTCTCTTCCCGTGATTGCTTTGTTTTACACAGGACAGAAGGTTTTTTTCCATAGGTCTGTTTTTTACGATTTTATTGAGTTTAAGATTGATTGATATCTTTTTTCTGACCCCTAACCCAGATAGCTATCGGGGCCCTGAAGAGGACCTGAATTCTGTTTTCCAGGAGAATTTACCCTCCCGCCTAAGGCGGGACAGGGGGGTCAGATCAATAAAGAGTATATTCTTTATAGCTGACTATGATCAAGCCGGTGGGCCATTAGCCCAGTCGTGTGTATATTTAAATAAATCAGGATTTTCGATAAGGAGATGCAGAATCAATTTGAGTTTAAAATTCATTTAATTCAAGGTTTGATAGATCGGTAAAGGCCAAAAATAACAATTTTTAACAAACAAACTATATTTTGACATAATTTGTACCGTAGGGTTTCCTTTGCGGCCTGGAGAGCATAGCATTTGCCTCTTTGTTGTTTTTGAACTTTTCAGCTTTCGGATCCCATTCCAGTTTCCCCGGAATTTTCATGGCTATGTGACTGATCAGGCAAACCGTACATGCCCTGTGACCGATTTCTACCGGAGAAATAGGTTCCTTTCTGGTTTTGATGCAGTCGAGCCAGTTTCCATGTTGGTTATCGATCTGATAGAGATGTATTTCATTTGATCCGATTTCGGAAGTCAATATCTTCGGATCACTTGCATCGAGGGCTTTAGCCCTGGCGCCAGGAGCAGTCGGATCACTGGCGGAAGCCACATAATCACCCCTGGAGACAAAAATCCAGCCTTCCGTTCCTTCATACCTGATTCCATTGGGAAATCCGCCACTGGTGTACATGGTAATCCCATTTTCATATCCGGCTTTCACCATAAAGTCACCATGTACATTCCACAGCCCTGATTTGGGGAATTGAGCAACAGCTTCCACGGAAATTGGCCCGGTATATTCGGTATCCATACCCCAGGCTGCACTGTCGAAATGGTGCTGCCCCCAACCGGTGATCATTCCGGCACCAAACTGTT
>DAIDJX010000194.1 GCA_027451165.1 Prolixibacteraceae bacterium
GTTGGTGCCGGTGCACCCGGTGTCCAATGCCTGAAGGCTGGGGTTGGCGGTTACACCACCGGCTTCCCCTCCCTGATACGCGCCTGTCTTACCAGCGCCTCCAGAAAATAATAATCTGCATAGATCAGCGGTACATCCACCTCGCTTTTGGCCGGAGCAGAACCGGTGCTGTGGAGAAGGATAAATCCGTGAGCGGTTCCCTTTTCAGCCCTGTAATGGTCAGAAAGACTTCTGACAATGGCATCGGCCTTTGAGCGGTAAAGCAATTGATTGGCCGAATAGCTGCCCAGTTCATACAGCGCCGAAGCGATGATGGCTGCAGCTGAGGCATCGCGGGGTTCATCAGGCATTTCCGGAGCGTCAAAGTCCCAAAATGGTACCAAATCCTCAGGAAGCCGCGGGTGATTCAGGATAAAGGAGGCGATACCCTCTGCCTGCCGGAGAAATGTTTCATCTTTTGTTTCCCTGTAACACATGGTATAACCATACAGCGCCCAGGCCTGTCCTCTTGCCCAGGCTGATTCATGGCTATAACCCTGGTGCGTGTTCTTCTGAAGTACCTGTCCGGTAAGGGTATCATAATCAATGACATGATAACTGCTGAAATCATCCCTGAAATGATTCTTCAGGGTGGTTTTGGCATGGGTAACGGCAATATGTCTGAGAAGGGTGTCACCGGTAAGCCGGGAAGCGGCAAATAAAAGTTCAAGGTTCATCATGTTGTCAATGATCACCGGATATCCCCATTTATTCCGGCTGTGGTCCCAGGAACGTATGCAGCCGATAACCGGATTGAAGCGGGTGGCCAGTGTGCGGGCGCTTTGGATGATCACTTCCCGGTAAGCGGTATCGCCGGTCAGGCGAAAGCCGTTTCCAAAGCTGCAATATATTTTGAATCCCATATCATGGGTGGTGCCATTGGTTTTTTCCTTCTCCATGTTGGCTGTGAAGCGGACTGCTTTATCCTGCCACTTTTTTTTGCCGGTCAGCTCATACAGGTACCACAGGGCGCCGGGGAAAAAGCCGCTGGTCCAGTCGCGTGACCTGACCAAAACCAATTCCCCCTTTCCATTGAGGGTGCGTGGAGAGACCAACAGGGAGGTGGTGTCAGCCTGTTTTAACCTGCCGGTTTCTTCAGTAAGCAAGGATAGCTGGTTTTCAGCCAGTGCAACAATCTGTTTTGCGGAATTATCCTGCCTGCAGGAATAGTTGGCTGAAAGAAGCAGTGACAGGGCCATCGGTATCAGGAACAACTGTTTTCTATGACTGATCATGGCAATGGTAAGAATTAATGATTGTCCTGCGAAAATAATCTTTTTGCCGGTTCTGTTGGCTGGCGTTCAATAAAAAAGGCCGGCGGGGCCGGCCTTTTTCTTCATAACGGACTAATTGATTAATAACCCGGATTTTGCTGCAACTGAGGCGCTTTTTTCATCTCATCAGTCACAATTGGAATCCAGTAGAACTTCTTCTCGGTAAAGGACCGTGCATCTTGTTTATCGCCTTTGTTATATTTCCACATATGCGATCCATCATCGTAATGCTCGATCCTGATGCTGTAGATATCTTCTATGACCTGTTCCGCGATCATCCACCGGCGGATATCGAAGAACCGGTGGTTCTCGCCAAAGAATTCGACATACCTTTCCTGACGCAGAAATTCCCGTGCCGCTGCCTGGTCGGTGGTGACCCTGTCGGGAAGTCCGGCACGGTTACGCACCATGTTGAGGGCATCGATCCCTTTCTGTAGGTCAGCTCCGCCCAGTTCAATACAGGCTTCTGCATAGTTCAGCAGAATTTCAGCATAACGGAATTCCACCCAGGCATTGGTATTGCGGTAGTATTGACCTGCAGTAGCCGGATCCAGGAATTTTTTCAGATAATATCCAACTTTGGTTCCGTTCCAGGCTTCGATAGGTCCTTGCCTGGTATCCACGCCACTTTTCCAGGGGGCAGTGTCACCTGGTTTGTGCAGATAATAACCTGTCTGTACTTTATTATCAGGATCAAAAGTAACGACATCGGCGGGTCGTGCCTGCCAGGGTGCTCCGTCGAACAGGACACAAGCATAGAAGCGGGGTTCACGGCCATTGTACGGGTTCCTGTTCGGATCAGTTGCCAGTTCTGCAGCAGTAGCGGTGCGGACATCCATATCCCCCGGTTTGTATTTGTCCCATTGGAATTTGGTTCCGTCGGCCATTTCAAACTTCCTGACAGCTGGTTCCGTCGGGTTGTTGTTCCCCCAGTTGTGGTAGCCGCATGGTCCGTACCAGAGATTGGCATTGTTTACATTACCGCCTGTTATCGGGAATTGAATTCCCCAGATGGTTTCACTGTTCCAGCCGGCTTTCTGGTTGAAGATGTTGAAGTAGTTATCGGAATACTTCTGTACATCGGCAGCTGAAAGAGGAGAAGGAGGATCTACAGTGGAACCTACAAGTGAGAAACTACCATATTTCCCGTCCATCACATCTTTAGCCGCATCCCGTGCCTGTTGCATTAAGCCGGTTTGACTGCCTGCCGGGAAAGAAACCAGGGTGTTGGAGGCTTGTTCCGTCCAACCGCCATTGGTGAGTTTGCTGGCACAGAAAAGGAGAACTCTTGACTTGAGGGCAGCGGCAGCAGCCCGGTTTCCGCGGCCTTGCTCAATGGTGGCCGGAAGGTTATCGAGAGCGCTTTGTATATCCTTAAGGATAAAGTCGAGCGTTTCCTTGATGGTTGACCTTTTATCTGTTTTAAACAAGGTTGTATCACTCAGTTGGTAGGGTGTATCTTTCAGAATAGCGCCTCCGTAAACCATCAGAAGCGAGGCGTAATCATAAGCCCTGATGAAATAGGCTTCACCTTTCATTTGCTTTTTCAGCGCATCCTGTCCCGGAGTAAGCGGAACTTTATCAATGCTGGCCAATATCCTGTTGACATCCTGAATATTGGAATACAGGTTATTCCAGCGAAGATACCCGCCGTATCCGTTGTTGGTAAAGAACGACAAATTGTCGGGACTCATGGTACCTTTCAGGTGGTTGTAATTGGAAGGCCGGTGGATACACAAGGCCTGATCTGTACCTGAAACTAAAAGGTCTTCCCTCTGCCCCAGAATTCCGTTATCCGTATTCCCACCCATGCGGTCATAACATTTTCCCAGGTAAGCTTTCACCACATTCAAATCAGAAAAAACAAGATCCTGGTTGAAAACATCGACTGCATTCTTATCCAGAACATCGGTGCAGGAAATCACGGTTACAAGTATTGCTACAATCGCTACTATCTTATAAATCATCTTTTTCATAGTCTTACTTTTTTTATGTACATTAAATTAAAAAGTAATATTGGCACCGATCGCAAATGTTCTCATCACCGGATAGACACCCTGGCCGTTGGCTTCGGGGTCCCATTTTTTGGTTGCGGAATAGAGAAGGGCCACATTGTTGCCCGACAGATAGACACTTGCCTTGGCTATGCCCAGTTTTGAATAGATTTCGGTTGGGATGTCATAGTTAAGGACGATGTTTTTCAACCGGCAATAAGCGGTGTTATCCAGCCAGTAGGTACTCATCTGAACTGCATGTGCCCAGTAGAAATCGTTGCGGTTGAAAGCCCTGGCAATACTGGTAACATCTCCTGCTTTCTGCCAGCGGCCATCGAAGGTCCATTTCAGGTAATTGCCTGCTTCTCCCCGGCGCTCATCGTAATGGTTGAACTTTAGAAATTTCCCCTGACCCTGGATTTGTACGTTCAGGCTGATGTTTTTCCAGGCGAGATTGATACTTCCACCGTAGAAGGTTTCAGGAGCATCCACCTTGTCAACCAGAATTCTGTCGTCACTTGTGATCTTCCCGTCTTTGGAAACGTCCTCAAAAATAACATCACCACCTTTTGCTCCTGTCCAGTGCGGCAATGCATTCGCTTCTGCATCGTCCTTGAAGATACCGATTGCGTTATACATCAGCCAGGCGCCATAGGGATGGCCTTCCAGTCTCTGCCAGGGTTGGGCTTTGGCAGGTTCATCCATGAATACGACATTATTCCGGTTGAAGCTGAAATTGCCGGTCAAATCCATGCGCAAATCATTGGTCAGGTTTTTGTGGAATCCGCCGTCCAGTTCGAATCCCCGGTTATCGACGATACCAATGTTTTCGCGGGGAAGTGACAAACCAGTGAAATTCGGCACAGAGGCATCCTTGGTTACCAGAATATCGGTTCTCCGTTGGTAGAAGAACTCAGCATTCAGGTGGAACATATTGTTCAGGAATTTTGAATCGAAACCCACATTATAGGAAGTCTGTTTTTCCCAGGTGATTTCCGGATTGGCTACCGTAGGAGGTCCGACCACTGTTTCAACTGCTCCACTCGTCCCGAATACCATTCCGAAACCAATACCATAAGTGTCCATATACTGGAAGGCACTACCCGGGTCCATCCCCATCATCCCAATGGAAGTTCTCAGCTTAAAGTAATTGATGAAAGGAAGAGAATTTTTCCAGAAGTTTTCCTCCGAAGCACGCCAGCCCAACATCAGACCGGGGAAGTAACCCCAACGGCTGTCGGGAGGGAATTTCAGGGAACCATCAGCCCTGAATACGATTTCAGCCAGATATTTGCTCTTGTAATCATAGCTGGCCCTACCGATCCAGGATTTGCGGGCGTATACGGAAGCAGTTCCGGTGATGTTCTGGTCTCTGGAACTACCCGCATTCATGGTCTGTATAATCGAAGAAATATAATACTTCCGGTAGGCATAGAAATCATTGTAGTCATCCTGATATTGTTCAAAACCTCCAAACAATAATATATTATGATCACCGAAACTTCGGGTAAAATTAGCATTGACCATTGCGGTCTGGCGGATGGTACGTTGATAATCTTCATTATTTTCAGGAGATGAAAGTCCTCTGAGTCCCGGTGTTAATGTCGCATCCGTGACAAATCCTTCGCTGTTTCTGGTTGCTTTTGAAAGGTCAGCAGAGTAAAGGATCCAAGGCTGGAAGAACCGTTTCCTGTAAAAATTGGTCAGGTCATAACTGTAACTTCCGCTGAAGGATAAGCCTTTAACAAAAGGAACCGTAATGGTAGCATTGAAGCTGCTCAGCAAGCGGTAGGTTTTCTGATCGTCTTTACCTGCACTGAAGGTGGAGGTTTCAACCGGGTTGTCGCCGTATTCAATGTCCGGACCGGGATATTTTTCCCCGTTCGGTCCCACTTTGGGCCACCACGACCATCTTGTCGGAAGAAGACGGGTGGACTGACCGACGATGGCATCTGCGCTCTTGTACGGGTATATCCTGTTGTTCAGGAAACCGGCCAGTTCAACACCTGCTTTCAGCCACTCATTGATGGGCATATCCAGTTTTGTCCTGACGTTGTACTGTTTGTATTTTGTGGATGAAGCTTTATAGAAAGCGTCATCGTCTTTATATCCAAAAGATACAAAGTACTTCATTCCCTTTGCTCCTCCGTCGAGGGTAAGGTTGTGCCTGCGGGCAGAAGTCCAGTTTTTGATCAGGTCACCATACCAGTCGGTATTGGGGTGTTCCCAGGGATCTTTACCACTTTTGAAAAGCTCGATGTCCCTGTCGGAATAGGTACGCGCACTTCCTTTGGCTACCTGGTATTCCGAAAGCATGGTGGCATATTCTGCTGCATTGGTCACTTCAGGAATAATGGTTGGCGTCATGAAGCCTTCATAAAACTGATAGTTCAGCCTGGGTTTGCCTTCCACACCTGATTTGGTCTGGATCAGGATAACACCGTTGGATGCGCGTGAACCGTAAATAGCGGTTGCAGAAGCATCTTTCAATACGGAAAGGGAGGCGATGTCGTTCGGGTCAATTTCGTCCAGTGAACGTCCCGGTACACCATCGATTACCACCAGTGGTTGAGTCCAGCTGTTGTTGGACATACGGCTGCCGTCGCTGTTGACGGTGGTTCTGCCACGGATCATTATACGGGGGCTCATCTGCCCGGGCTCACCGGTCTGCTGAATAACGGTGGCTCCCGGAATCATCCCGGAAATGGCATTGGAAACATTTACCGCAGGCAGGGTCTTTAACTGGTCTCCCTCTACGGATGCCACGGCGCCTACCACATTGGCACGTTTCTGGGTACCGTATCCTACAACAACAACTTCATCCAGGTCGGTCACTTCCAACTTCAGACTTACGTCGATCATTGTCCGGTTACTTACCGCAACTTCCTGGGGAATGTACCCTACAAATGAAAAAACAAGTACCGAATTGCGCGGTACGGAGAGAGAATAGGTACCATCAACACCTGTGGCAGTACCTGTGGTGGTTCCCTTTACAACCACGGAAACGCCAGGCAGTGCTTCACCGGAAGTAACATCTGTCACTTTTCCGGTTACGGTTAGCTGTTGCTGGCTCATTCCGGAATTTCCGGTTCCATCGTCGGATGCATAAGCAGTTGTAATGCCCAGCAGCATCACAACGCTCAGGAAAATCAAAAAAGCTTTCGCCTTAAGCAGATT
>DAIDJX010000195.1 GCA_027451165.1 Prolixibacteraceae bacterium
ATATTTCGCCAGGCCATCAGCGGTCTAGCGCAGCAGGCCAACGCCGCCATCATCGTCAATGCTGTCCATGAAACTCTCTTCCGTCAATACCCAACCGGCAGAAAAAGAAGGGAAAGTACCCCAGCGGTATTCCTCTGCGAAACGGGATGAACCATCATAGCGGACATTCCCCTGCAGAAAGTATTTGTTTTTATAATTGTACATCAAACGTCCAAAAAAGGAACGGTAGGCATTTTCATACGCGCTGCCATTGTTTCCGCGGAGATCAAGAGGTCCCAGATCAAGATAAGGGTAATTGGTTAATTCGTATTTCTGACGGGAAGCGCCAAGGTTTTCATTGAAGGCATAATAGTTTTCATTACCGACCATGGCATTCAGGTTATGTGATCCGAATGATTTTGTGTAATTAGCCAGCACCTGTGAGGTAACCCTGTAATTGTCATTCCTTGTTTCATAGAGGTCTGTTTGGGAACATCCTTCCAATACTCCGCCATAAAGCGTCGGATCGTCTGCCGCGTAATAGGGAACCCTTAACCGGAAATTCTTTACCTTATCAAACCCCAGTGTAGGCGATACTACTGCTGTCAATTTCAGTCCATCCAGTGGGGAATAATCCAGAGACATTTTACCGCCCAACTGGTTGTACCAGCCATTGTTGTAGCCACCCAAAAACGTCATTCCCCAGATGTTGGCACCTGTTTTTCCTTCCGCAACCCGACCGTCGGCCCACTTCGCCGCATATACCGGAGCAGAAATGAGTGTGTTGTACATTGGATCGGCATTGGGATTCTTTGTCATTGAACGCTTAAAAAAGAGGTCAAAACTGGCTGACAGATTTTTAGTTATGGTAACATCGTTGTTGAATCGGGTGGTGATCCGTTCATAAGATTTCCCATCAAAAAGACCATCAGTTTTATCATAAGCTATAGATGCCTTTGTCCGGATGGCCTTGGTTCCGGCAGTGATACCCACGATATGGCTCTGACGGGGAGCATAGTCATTTAACATCAAACCCACCCAATCGGTATCGGGATATTTATCCGGATTCTCCGCATGTAAAGCAGTATAATTCTCAATAACATCTTTGGCATACGTTGGGTACTCGTTCGCATTGTTGTTGTTGTCGTTCCAACGCAATTCATTTGTCATTTGCATGTAACGCTTCACATCGACATATTCCGGAAGACGGGTAGGTTTTTCCACTCCAAACTCCATGTTGTAGGTCATCGATACTTCATCGGTTTTAGCCCGTTTGGTCGTAATCAGGATAACGCCGGCTGCTGCCCGTGATCCGTATATTGAGGCAGAGGCTGCATCTTTCAGTACCGACATGTCCTGGACATCGTTGGGGTTGATATCGTTGATGTTATCCACCGGAACGCCGTCCACGATGATCAAAGGGTTGCTGTCACCAATGGTGGTGATACCACGGATACGGATGGTTGCCGTAGACCCTGGAGCATTGTTGTTGCGCGTAACCATCACACCGGATGTTGATCCCTGCAGAGCCTGCGACAACATGGTGGTTTGACGGTCAGCTATGGCTTCCCCCTTCACAGTCCCGACAGCCCCGGTCAGGTCACTTTTTTTGACGGTACCATAACCAATGGCTACCACTTCTCCAATACCAATAGCTTCAGCCTGAAGAAGGACATTAACAGTTGTTTTCCCGGCAACATCAACTTCCTGAGTGATATACCCAATATAGGAAACAACAATAGTGTTTGTACCCTGCGGGACATTTAACGAGAACTTCCCATCAGGCGCTGTAACTGTCCCAATGGTTTTTCCTTTCACAATGACCGTTGCACCGGGAAGTCCCCCGGATGCATCGGAAACCGTGCCGGAGATGGTAATTTGCTGAGCCCAAAGGGCTGAACTCATCAGCAAACCAATCAGAATTACAAAAAGCACTTTCACTTGCATAGTAATTGATTTAATTAAATTTGGTATCATTCAAAAGACATATTGCTATTAAAGCAACAAATATATAAGTTATATTGCTATTAAAGCAACAAATATATATTTTTTATTGCTATAATAGCAACTATATGTTGTATAACATATTTTTTTTTGAAAAGCGGAGCAGGAAAGGGCAGAAGATCCCTCCCTCCGGTACCAATGACATGACCTCACCCCCTTCCCCTCTCCACAATGGAGAGGGGAGTTAATATGTGATTTACAACAAAATAAGTTGAAAGAACAGAACCTCTCCCCCTCGCCAGCATGGAGAGGGGGCCGGGGGGTGAGGTAGATCTGTCATTGGTAAGGAGTGAAGCGACTGAGGGATTGCTTGCCTGTTTAGTATTTTTCAATACCCCGGCAAGAGCCGGTCTTTATCTTTTATTGCTTTTTTATCTTTTTCCCAGAAAATCCGGACATTCGATATATGCCAGGTTTTCCCTTTGTCGTTGTTCCCCTGGAAGAACAGGTAATCGTCACCTTTGGGATTGTCAAAAATGTGGGGGTGCCCCGATTCACTGGAATTCCATTCGCCTGGTTTCCCATTGGGCAGAAAAGGCTGGTCTGACATTCTTGTCCAGTGAATGCCATCCTTGCTTTTTGCCAGACCGATCTGTTGCGGCGCATTGTTGTATGCACCCGCGTAAAACATG
This sequence comes from Prolixibacteraceae bacterium, assembly GCA_027451165.1. Lineage (GTDB taxonomy): Bacteria > Bacteroidota > Bacteroidia > Bacteroidales > Prolixibacteraceae > UBA1413. The sequence continues at coordinate 2,616 of DAIDJX010000195.1, forward strand.
AATAGTTCCCCGTTTTTGATGATTATGGAAGCGCCTTCAATGCAATCCTTTTCCCAGGGCAAGTCCGGTTTCAGCATGGGACCCTCCTTTGACTGGTTAGTCCATTCCCCGCGGTTGAAACTGGTATTTCCCGGAGCCACCGCTACTCCCTGCATCTGGATTTTGTAGTCGGGATCGCGCGTGGCATAGTAGAGAAAATATTTCCCTTTGAACTTTATCACTTCGGCATCGATGGCCCTTCCGCAGTTCCAGACGCCATCAGGATGAAAGATGGGATTGGTACTGTTCCGGGTAAATTGGATACCATCGGTTGACCAGGCGTGACAAATGGCATCGTTTTTCCCGTTTCCATAGGTCTGGTAAAAAAGATGAACTTTCTTCCCGATCACCCGGGCACAGGGGGCACAATACCCTTTTGATTCGTAGGTTGCTGCCGGATCGCGGTTTACCTCCCCCACCCTGTTCCAGTGAATCAGATCTTTGCTTTCCGCAATGCCTATGCCCCAGCCATATACAGTTCCGGAAGCTTTATCCGTGTAACCCGGAACGGAATAATACATGAGGTATCTCCCCTGAAAAAGGATGACATGCGGGTCTTTCGACAATGGCCGACCCAGACGGGTGCTATCGCCGAAAAGCATGGCGGGTTGCTGGGATAAAACATTCAGGGAAAATCCGCTAAAAACCAGCAACAAAATCAATATCTTTTCCATATCTTAAACTTAACCTTTGCCCTTACATTTCAATCAAGGTTATTGGGGAATGAGGGGGCACTTTTTCTATAAACATGGAACTCCTCCGGAGTTCTCTTGCAGGTCTTAACCTCAGCCACAACCTTAACCTTAACTTCAACCTTTCATTCCGGTATTTCATCTCAGCAACGCCATCGCACACCAGAGCAACGGGGCCTGCCCGTGGAGGTCCCCCACGATCCGTTTACGCTGCAAATAGTGGTTTCTGTCGTTTTTTATATTCGTACCTTCGCACACCTCGGTCAGTTCATCTTCGGAATTGATGTATCCGGTTAACGCTATCCAGGCCTTCCGGGCAGCTGCGCCATAGCTCCTTTTGTCCAGCCATCCGTTCTTTACCCCGGTGATCATGGCATAAGTAAACATGGCGGTTCCGGAAGTCTCCTTCCAGGCCTCCGGATCGTCGATGATCTGCCGCCACATTCCATCCGGTTCCTGGAATTTCAGCAAAGCGGCCATCATTTTATGGTAACCCTCCATAATCCGGGGACGGTCAGGATTATCCTCCGGAAGGATGCGGAGAATCTCTGCCATTCCTGCAGCCATCCACCCGTTACCCCTGCCCCAGGGGAATTGTGCTTCCGGAGAATGATAGAACAAGCCGTTAGGCAACTGGATGGTATCCAGGTAAAGCACCATCTCACGGGCTGCCCGGTTGATGTATTTACGGTCGCCGGTGGCCCGGTACGCCTGGGCCTGTACGGCAGTGATCATGAACATATCATCGATCCAAATGCGGGTTTGCCAGGAATAACCCTTGGAGGCCCAGGCTTTTTCCACAGGGCGGGCATTGTCCGGAACAATCCACTGTTCATTGGCATATTTGAGTCCCAGGTCAAGGTATTTCTGCTGTTTTGTTTTCAGGTACAATTCCAGGGGAACTGATCCGAAAACATTGTTGTCCACATGATTGGCTTTGGGCAGCAAATGGGCTTCCCGGTCAAACAAAGGGGCAAACCGGGATTCGAAACGACTGAATAACTGATCGTTGCCGGTCACTTCCGCAAACCACATTCCACCCAGCCAGGTACACACATCGGGATAGGTGATCTGGGTGGGGGGTGTTGCCGGACGGGTATTCCCATACCGGGAATGAGGTGTATCCAGAAACTTTTCAGCGATACGGGTTCCGATTTCCAGAGGTGTTTTGCCATTGGGAAAGCGCTTCAGATCGTAATCATTAGGTTTTGCCTGAGTGCCGGCAGTCAGCAACAGGGCAAATAAAAAGGATAGTAGTCTGATCATGACTGTCATTTATGCAGATTTACTTTTGTCCGCATAAATGTATTCAAATTTTAACAACTACATTTTGATCAAAACCGAAATAACCATAAGAAAATTTCAATTCTGAACCCTTTCCCTTTTTCGGAACAATATACTTCCCGGTAAACACTCCGGTATTGGCGTCGGTTTCAGTGAGTTCCAGCTTCACAGGATTACCGTTCCCCGTCCGGATGTCAACCCATCCCCTGTCGGCCTTTTTCCAGTCCTGGTTCAGCGCTGCGCGTAATTCCACAATGACTGTTTGCCCGTGTTTTGCCGTCCGGATTTCATTTTGGTAATTCCCATCAAAAACTTTGACGGATTGGCTTCCCAAGGTGGCAAAGGTGACGGAGGCCTGCCATCCGCGGTTGGAAATGCACCAGCCTTCGGTGGCATAGGCATTTTTACCGAAAACCTGTCCTTCATTCTGACCGACGATCTTTTCAACGGTTTTGGCAATCGGAAACTGGTCGTTCAGAGGTGTTCCCTCGAGGGTTCCGCGAACAGGTCCGAGGCGGCCATATCCGTCGGGGTGCGCCTGGGGCCAGCCTTCTTCCACGCCTTCCCAGAAACCTTTCATCTTCACTCTTTCCTCACTTTTATGACCCAGGTGAGCCCCGACAGGATTCACGCCAAATGTGAAATCTACCTGGGCCCAGCCCAATTCCCGCAACACCGGATCATTGAGCAAATGTGCAACAGCAAACAGGGAACCTGCCAATGCCGGGGCACCTCCCAACTCCTTGGTTTTCGGGTGTGCCCATTCCATTTCACTGTGCACCCTGTATTTCCAGAAGTTGTTGGTCTTCTGCTTCATATGAACAGCCCAGGCGGCCAGCTTTTCTTTGGTCCCTTCCGGTGCCTGCTCCGGAGCAACCATCAGGAACCAGGCCAGCGCCTGCGGTGTGATGTGCTCTGCATTCCGGATCCACCACATATGACGGGGGTTGTTGAAATCCCAGTTGGTGATGAGGTCCTGAGCACTTTCCTGCGCATATTTCAGGAATTTTCCGGGCTGACCATCTTTTTCATGGCGTTCACACAGGTACATGAACAGGTTGCTGAAGACCGATTGCCCATAGGCATTTCCCATTTCATTGAATTCCTGAAAACCGGCATCCACCCATTTGGTACTGTAGGTCCAATAGCGAACCACCTTGTGCCGGTCATATTTTTCCCAGTTTTCGAGACAAATCCGGCGGTATTCCCTGTACTTTTCTTCCGGAAGGTAGGGTTTCAGAAAAGTGTGGTACGCTGCACAAACGGCAGCAAGCTGATCCAGGGTGTTCCAATAGTCGTAATTCATCCTGGGCTGACCTTCATACCCCAGCGAACCATGCCGGTAACCCGTGGGGCCATTGTAAGCGGAATATTTTGCCGCAAATTCCGCATGCCAGAGGATCAGGTCGATCAGGTCAGGAATGTTCTTATCGCCGAGTTCCGTTTTCCAGTTCTCATACAGCGCCGGATTGGCAGCATACTGCAACACTTCGAAAACAGTCTCCAGGCCATAGGCTCCGCCATCGCGGGAAGGTCCTCCCCCATATATTTTCGCCATGTCATAGGCATTCAAATCCGCATAACCCCTGACATCTGCAAAAAAATCATAGGCCAGCTTTGAAGATATCTTTTCCATTAAATGGTCAGCAATCCAGAATGGTTTTGACTGACCGAAGCCGGGAACTTCAACAATATATTCATCACCTGCCGTTACGGGATTGAACTCCGTAAACCAACCCTGTTGGTTCAGCAGTTTTCCCTCAAAAACAGGTTGTGATGTTTTGGTATTGATGATCTTAAAAGGGGTATTATCCGGAGCGCCATAACCTACAAACCGTT
>DAIDJX010000196.1 GCA_027451165.1 Prolixibacteraceae bacterium
CAATAATTAACCAACTTTCAAAAAGTGCACAAAAGTATTGTTTTGGAAGGTCATTACAAAATGTCTATCATAAATGGATCCAAGAGAACAAACGAAAGCGAATAATTGTTATTTTGCAGTAAAATATGAAGGTATGGTAAATGATTATGTACCCGTACTGATTCAGTCGTTGCTGGTTCTGGGATTTGTGGTGACCACCATGCTGCTGACGCATTTTGCCGGGCCCAGGCGTTTTTCACGTGCCAAGCTGGAGAATTTCGAGTGTGGTGTGGAAGGTTTGGGCAATGCCAGGAGCCCCTTTTCCGTAAAATATTTCCTGATTGCCATTCTGTTTGTACTTTTTGATGTGGAGGTGATCTTCATGTATCCTTATGCCGTCAATTTCATTGAGTTGGGCAAAGATGGTTTCCTGGAAATGTTTTTATTTATGGTTTTGGTGCTGGCAGGGTTCATTTATATCCTGATGAAAGGAGCGCTCAAATGGGAAAAACAGTAATATGGCAACAGAGCAAGTCAATAAGCCAGGTATAGCTGAAATGCCGGAAGGACTTACCGGTCCCGGGTTTTTTGCGACTTCCCTCGAAAAAGCCGTTGGCCTTGCCAGGAAAAACTCCCTATGGCCCTTGCCTTTTGCTACCTCTTGCTGTGGCATTGAATTTATGGCTACCATGGGGTCAACATACGACCTGGCCCGCTTCGGATCTGAAAGGCTGAGTTTTTCTCCCCGGCAAAGCGACCTGCTCATGGTGATGGGCACCATCGCCAAAAAAATGGGGCCGGTTCTGAAACAGGTGTATATCCAAATGGCGGAACCGAAATGGGTGATTGCCGTAGGCGCCTGTGCTTCCAGCGGGGGTATCTTCGACACCTATTCCGTACTACAGGGCATAGACCGGATCATACCCGTGGATGTGTATGTCCCGGGTTGCCCACCAAGACCTGAACAAATCATCTCCGGAATCCTCAAAATCCAGGAACTGGTGGAACATGAACCACTCCGGAGAAGACTATTGCCTGAATATGATGCCTTACTGAAAAGCTATCAGATTGAATAATAAATTGTTATCACCGGAACATCCGGAAAGAGAATAAAATATGGCTGAATATCTGATTGATACGGGAAGGAACCAGCTGGTCGCTGACCGGTTAACGGCGCAGTTCGGAAATAAGCTGACCGGACAGGAACTGATGGCCGACATGCTATGTATGGTCGTCGACCCGGAGGCTGTTGCTGAAATCATGCGTTTTCTCAGGGATGATGAATCGCTTCAGTATAACTTTCTGACTACCCTTTGTGGAATGCATTACCCAGAAAAGGAGCAGCTGGGGGTAGTTTACCACTTGCACAGTTTCAAATACAACCACCGGATCAGGATTAAAACTGTTATTCCGGAATCAAAGCCGGTGATATCCACCCTTACCGGAATCTGGCCGGCTGCCAACTGGATGGAACGGGAAACTTATGATTTCTTCGGGATCAGGTTTGAAGGCCATCCTAACCTGAAGCGGATCCTCAATGTTGATGAGATGGAAGATTTTCCGATGCGCAAGGAGTTTCCGCTGGAAGACCAGACACGTGAAGACAAAGACGACAGTATGTTCGGAAGATAAAAGACCTTCCGGAGATAAAGGAAAGAACAATATGACACAGGGAATAAAGGCTAATTACTGGGAAAAGGATCTTGTCAGGCAGGAAGAACCCAGGGAATACATCACCCTGAACGTAGGACCTACACATCCAGCCACGCATGGCGTTTTCCAGAATGTCATGCTGATGGATGGTGAATTCATCGTGGAAACCGAACAAACCATCGGCTACATTCACCGGGCCTTTGAGAAAATTGCCGAACGTCGGCCGTTTTACCAGATTACGCCCTTGACCGACCGCCTGAATTACTGCTCATCGCCGTTGAACAACATGGGCTGGCACATGACGGTGGAAAAATTGCTCGGTATGGAGATGCCCAAAAGGGTGGATTACCTGCGCATCGTTGTTATGGAACTGTCCAGGATCGCAGACCACCTGATCTGCAACAGCGTGATCGGGGTCGACAGCGGCGCACTTACCGGATTTACCTACCTTTTTCAGGAAAGGGAGTTCATCTATGAAATTTATGAGGAAATCTGCGGTTCCCGACTTACCACCAACATGGGCAGGATTGGTGGATTCGAAAGGAATTTCAGCGAAAAAGCCTGGGAGAAAATCCGCTGTTTTCTGAAGAATTATCCGGTCAGGCTGAAGGAGTTTGAACGATTGCTGTCCAGGAACCGTATTTTCATGGACCGTACCATCAACGTCGGGCCTTTCCCGGCAGAAAAGGCTCTTGCCTGCGGATTTACCGGGCCGAACCTGCGAGCCTGCGGTGTTGATTATGATGTGCGCGTGATGAATCCCTATTGCTCCTATGAAGATTTTGACTTTTCCATTCCGGTAGGACAGAACGGGGACACCTACGACCGCTTTATGGTTCGCCAGGCTGAAATGTGGCAAAGCCTCCACATCATTGAACAGGCCTTAGCCAAACTGGATGTCCTATCAGACAAAACCACCTTTCACTCGGGAGATTACAGGTACGTTCTTCCTCCGAAAGAAAAGGTGTACAACAATATGGAAGCCCTGATCTGGCACTTTAAAATTGTGATGGGTGAAAGCGATATTCCGGTCGGGGAAGTCTATCATTCCATTGAGGCAGCCAACGGTGAGCTGGGATTTTACCTGGTGAGCGACGGGGGAAGAACGCCTGCCCGGCTCCATTTCCGCAGGCCCTGCTTTATTTATTATCAGGCCTACCCTGAAATGGTTGCCGGAAACATGCTTTCTGATGCCGTACTGACCATGAGTTCCATGAATATCATTGCGGGAGAACTGGACGCGTAGATTTCGGATTTCGAAAGGTGGATTTCGGATTTATTAAACTTGAGCTGTTACGTTGAAAATTGATTGCTGTTGTGAGAATTAATATGTTGGAAGGGAAAAATAATAATATCCTTTTTTCTGACGAAATTTTGGAGTTAGCCAACCGGATCATCAGCCGCTATCCGGAGGGAAGGCAGAAATCTGCCCTGATCCCTTTATTGCACCTTGCACAGGCTGAAAATGGCGGCTGGCTGAGTCCGGAAGTGATGGATAAGGTAGCTGGATTCCTGGATATTCAACCCATTGAAGTGTATGAAGTGGCTACTTTTTATACGATGTTCAACCTGCAACCGGTGGGAAAATGCGTCATTGAGGTATGCCGCACCGGTCCCTGCTGGCTGAATGGCGGAGAGGAATTGCTCGCTCATTTTGAGAAACGGCTGGGGATCAAACCCGGGGAAACCACCCCTGACGGTCTTTTTACCCTGAAAGTGGTTGAGTGCCTGGCTGCCTGCGGAAACGCGCCTGTGGTTCAGGTGGGCATTACTTACCATGAAAATATGAATCCCGGGAAGGCTGATCAGCTGATTGCTGACTGGTCAGACGGGAAAGAAAGATCACACACCAACCCTTACCGCTGATCCATGGCCACTCAGATTCTGCTCAACAATATTGAGGTTCCCGGCCTGACAGGCATTGAAGTGTACCGGAAACTCGGCGGTTATGCTGCGGTGGAAAAGGTACTGAAAACCATGACCCCTGATGAGGTAAGCGCTGAGGTGAAAAAATCGGGATTGCGCGGCCGCGGAGGCGCCGGGTTCCCCGCCGGCATGAAATGGAGCTTCCTCGACCGGAAGGTGGATAAGCCTCGTTACTTTATTTGCAATTTTGATGAAAGTGAACCGGGAACTTTTAAAGACCGTCATTTGGGCAGCCTGAATCCACATCTGCTCATTGAAGGGATGATCCTGGGGTCGTTTGCTTTGGGGGCCCGCACTTCCTACATTTACATCCGGGGAGAACTTTTTTATATCCTGAATATTTTGGAGAAAGCCATTGATGAAGCTTATCGCAGTGGTTATCTCGGAGAAAATATCCTGAACAGCGGCTATTCCCTTGATTTGCACTGTCATCCAGGCGGTGGCGCCTATATTTGCGGGGAAGAAACCGCCTTGATCGAATCCCTTGAAGGGAAGAGGGGTAATCCCCGCATCAAACCACCATTTCCCGCTGTTGTCGGATTATACGGTTGCCCTACCGTCGTCAACAATGTGGAAACCATCGCCAATCTTCCCTGGATCCTTCAAAACGGCGGTGATGCCTATGCTGCCCTGGGAACCCAGTCCAGCAAGGGCACCAAACTGATTTCAGCCTGCGGGCATATCCGCAAACCGGGGGTGTACGAAGTGGAAATGGGACTTCCGGTGGAAGAATTTATTTACAGCGACCAATACTGTGGAGGAATCCGGAACGGCAACAAGCTGAAAGCTGTCATTGCCGGCGGTTCTTCCGTCCCCGTATTACCTGCTGAACTCATTCTGCGTACCGACCGGGGGGAGCAACGCCTGCTCAGTTACGAATCGCTTTCTGTCGGAGGTTTTGAATCGGGAACCATGCTGGGATCGGGCGGTTTTATTGTGCTGGACGAAACCGCCTGCATTGTAAAAAACCTGCTCACCTTTGCGCGCTTTTACCACCATGAATCCTGCGGGCAATGCAGTCCCTGCCGGGAAGGTACGGGATGGATGGAAAAAATCCTCCAAAGGATAGAAAACGGCAGGGGCACCTCAAAAGATATTGACCTGCTGGTACATATTTCAAAACACATCGAAGGAAATACCATTTGTCCGCTCGGAGATGCGGCGGCCTGGCCGGTTGCCAGCGCCATCCGTCACTTCCGGCAGGAATTTGAAGACCATGTAAAACTGCAGAAATGTCCCTTATCAAGGTAACCATAGACAACATTGCCATAGAGGTGGAACCGGGAACCACCATTCTGAATGCCGCCAGGAAAATCGGCGGCAAGGTGGTTCCCCCGGCTATGTGCTATTATTCCAAACTGGAAGGAAGCGGCGGTAAATGCCGTACCTGTCTTGTTAAAGTAGCGCAGGGTTCGGCCAAAGATCCCCGGCCGATGCCCAAACTGGTGCCATCCTGCCGGACTGAGGTGCAGGACGGCATGGTGGTGCAAAATATAACCTCTCCGGAAGTGCTGGAAGCCCGGCGGGCTATTACGGAATTCCTGCTCATCAACCATCCCCTCGACTGCCCGGTGTGTGACCAGGCCGGCGAATGCCATTTGCAGGATTTGTCATACGATCACGGCCTGGTTGAAACCCAGACCATCGAAGAACGGCGAACCTTTGCCCCGGTGGATATCGGCGACAAAATCAAACTCCACATGAACCGCTGCATCCTTTGCTATCGCTGCGTAATGGTAGCCGACCAGCTGACCGGCCAACGGGTGCATGGGGTACTTTTCCGGGGCGACCACAGCGAGATCGGAACCTATATTTCTAAGGCCGTTGACAATGATTTCTCCGGAAATATGATCGACGTTTGTCCGGTGGGGGCCCTCACCGACCGCACCTTCCGCTTTGCCAGCAGGGTGTGGTTCACCAAACCATTTGACGCGCACCGCGATTGTCCCAAATGTTCCGGTGAAACAGTCCTCTGGATGAAAAAAGACCAGATCCTCCGGGTGACCGGCAGAAAGGACAAATACGGGGAACTGGAATCGTTCATATGCAATGATTGCCGGTTTGAGCACAAAGATCCCAAAGACTGGATCATCGAAGGGCCGAGGAAAATTGAACGACATTCGGTGATCGGTCAGAATCATTACGAAATTAACAAAGAGCGTAAATCCGATGGAGGCTTCTGACATTCTTTATAAAACCGTCTTATTGGTCATCATCATGCTGATCACGTTGCTGGTGGCCATGTATTCCACTTACGGAGAGCGGAAAATCGCAGCCTACATGCAAGACCGGCGGGGCCCCAACCGTGCCGGCCCGTTCGGTTTGTTGCAACCCCTGGCCGATGGCATCAAAATGTTTATGAAGGAGGAGATTATCCCTCTATCTGCCAATGCCTGGCTTTTCATTCTTGGGCCTTCACTGGCCATGACCACAGCACTGTTAACCGGAGTCGTCATCCCCTGGGGAGACACCCTTATCATTGGGGGTAAGGAATTTTCTCTTCAAATCACCGATCTGAACATTGGCATCCTCTATGTTTTTGCCATGGTTTCCATCGGCGTCTATGGCATTATGATCGGCGGGTGGGCTTCCAACAACAAGTATGCCCTCCTCAGTGCCATCCGGGCAGCTTCCCAGATGATCAGCTATGAACTGGCCATGGGAATTTCCATCGGCATCGCTGTTGGAGCAGCCCTTGGAATTTTATTAGGCCTGGCGTTTGACAATATTGCCGTTGGCATTTCCATTGGTATTGGCTGTGGCATGTCGATAGGTTCCGCAATAGGTTTATT
>DAIDJX010000197.1 GCA_027451165.1 Prolixibacteraceae bacterium
TATCTGAACCAGCTGAATCCGTTGATTTCGAAGTTTCTGGCCGTCCGGGAAGCGCTGGGCTCTGAGATTGAATCCTACAATGCTGCGGTAATGGTCGTTTCGGTTGCTGCGGCGGAGGATGATTCCACGGAACTGGCCGCCACCATGGCGGAACTGGAAATTACCGTCGCCACCATGAATGTCCTGCAGAAACAGTTGCAGGAGGTGGCCGATGAGATCGCAAGGCTGGGACCTCTCCCGGATGCCGCCGCCCTGGCAGATGCGCAAAGGAAAAGGCACCGCAGGGCGCTCAGTCTCCTTTCTGAAGGCAATTTCCCTTTCGAAGGAGAGTGGGAAACGGAAAAAGGGTCTCATGTTCTGATGAAAGTGCTAAAGGTTTTTGACGACGGGAAAGTCCTGGTATACAGTTTCCCCATAACCGCGCTTCAGAAACTGGAAGAAAACGGGGTCGACATCAACAAACCGGGCCTGGAATACAACGAAAAGGCAAAAGGGATGACCATGATTCCGGGTGTTTATGACCTGCTGATCCTGTTCGAGCCACTGGAAGGCGGAGCATGGGCATGCCTGGACTGGAGTTTCTTCCGGTTTGTCAATATTTACCGGGGAGACAAGGATACCATCCATGTATTCCAATACCGGGCGCCCAATGAATTGAACAACAATTCAGGCGTCAGTTCTTATTCCCTTTCCCGTACCAAAGAAACCTACCCGGTACCGCCTGTCCTGCCCATCGACGGGAACCCGGCAAAGTGGGAGCAATTGCTGAAAGTGGTTCCCGAACGCAAATGGGACCAGGGGAAATATGATGCTTATGTGAAATGGCGGAAAGATTTCCCGGATGAACTGGCCCTTGCCGCACGCGGAGGGCCGACACCCCTGGAAGAACGGACCAGGCTTTATCTGGAAGAAAAGAAAAAATTCGAAGATGAATACCAGGCCCGGCTGAACGGGGACATTGAGACACAGGTGAACCAGAATGTGAGTCTCAGGTATACCTTTGCCCAGTTCCATGAGGAGAAGCTGACAGAGGCCGACCGGCCCCGGCTGGTCAAGGAGGAAAGGGAAAAACTCCTTCAATCATTTAAAGAAACCCTTGACGGCCAATTGGGGTTCCTTCAGAATAAATACGCCGACATTTTCGCACCTGTTCCGGAAGATCAGCGCCCAAAACCGGAAGTATCTCAGCAACTGGTCGATTACCTCAAGGCGCTGAAAGAATGGGAAACGGCGGAAGCTGTCAGGAAACAGCAGGAAGAACAGGTAAAGTTCCACGAGAACAACATCAAATATTTCGACCGGAATATTGAATCGCTGAAGGGCAGGCTGGCAGGCACCGGGTTGGATCCCAATACCCGGAATGAACTGACCCGGGATTTGCTGTACCAGCTGGATGCCCGGCAGAAGGAGAATGATGCCATCATGACCATCAAAACGGGAGAATACACGCACACCCGCACCGAGTTGGATGCCCTGAACCTGCAAATGATGGCAGAACGGGGCCGGCAGATGGCGGAAGAAGCGCACCAGAACAAAAGGACGCTGGAACGGATGCCGAAACTCATTGAGTTGGCGGATCCGACACAGCGGATCCGTCTACGCGAATTTTTCGAAAGAAACATGGTTTCGCCTGAAACCGGCAGTTTTGACCCGCAAAGAATGCGAAAGGCAGCCAAAGCTGTCGGGGAACAGGTCACCGGGGAGCTGGAGAAGAAAGCGGCAGAGAAGGAAGAATGGGCAGCAGCTGTCACCGGGATGGTCGAAGGGCTCGAATATGTAAAAACCGGCGCGGATGTATCGATGACCCTGCTATCCATTGCTGCACCGGTCTATTTTGCCCATACGGCGCCCAATGCGATTGCGGCCTCCATGCGGGCTGCCCAGGCAGCGCGGGTATTTTTCGGCTACCAGGGGGTAGCAGGTTATATTGAGGGAGGGCCGACCGGCGCCTTCACCAGGGTGGCTTCCTCCTACAATACGGTGACCATGATGGCCAACGCGGCCATGAACGGCTACCAGCAGGGCGTACTGGAGCACCTGGAAGAACATTCCAGAAATGCAGCGACAACGACCCTTAATGAAAACAAGGCCGGTTTGTGGGGAGCTGGCTGGGAACTCGGTAAAGAAGCGCTGAAAACAGTGGTTTTCCGTGCAGCACTTGGCGCCCTGATGCCCGCCAATCCAAAAGGTGAACCCGTTAAATGGTCCGACATGGTGGACTCCCGCGGAAATCCGGTAAATGCCTCTTCCGACAGGTGGCCGACCATTCAGCAACAGGTACAGGCTGCCCGGTTCGTTTCCCGGCAGGCGGACGGCCACGCCAAAGTAAAACTCTTCCAGGAACGCATGCAGAAACTGGCAGACGCAGGGAAAGCCAATGCATCGAAAGAAGAGATCGCCCAACTGAGGAGTTCCGCAGAAGAAGCGTACAAAGTCGTTAAAACCGACCTCTACGCCAAAGGGCACATCAATGCGCTGGCCAGACAGGGGGATGCCCTTACCACTGCCCACTACAACTCCTTTGAACGAAGCTATACCGCCAGGCTTCAGGCGGAAGTAGAAAAAGAACTGCTCAATGCCGGATTCAGTGCCCAAAAATGCCGGACCTTTTCCAACTCCTCCTCCAAAGGTAAGGTAGGCGCCGACCTCGACATGGGTGTGGTTGAACCGCCGAGATACACGGTGGATGCTTCCGGGAAGCAGATTCCAAACCCGGCACATCTTGCCTGGAGACGCAACCTGACCATCAAAAATCCGGATGGCACCACCCGGAGAAGCTCACCCCAGGAGTTACAAAAGGTCGGACAGGAAATCCTGGAACGGTCATTCGCCAAAATCTACGGTCGACCATCCGGGGAAGCCATGGTGGAGTTTACCACCTCCTACCATCCTGAAGCATACCGCGACCTGGCCTGGCTGGGAAATAAAGGCTCAAAGACTGCCCTGGTTTTTGAGACAAATAAAGCCTGGGTGCAGCAGGCAGCCGACGTTTCTGGTTTCAAGGTGAACAAGCTTCCTGTTGATCACCCCCAGTTGGGGTACTATGGCATTATGCAGGAGCAGATGCGGGGCCTGACCAAGGATTTCAACACCAAGATTGAACCCATGCTGAGGCTGAAAGCCAAAACCAACCCGGAAGCCGCAAAACACCTGTATGAACTACGGGATACCATGGATAAATTCGCCAAAAACGAAATCGGCCCCATTGAAGCCGAACACAAAATCAGGGAGCTGACAGGAGGAAAAGGCATGGCCGAAGTGGCGGAACAGCTTTCAGTTGCCATGAGGGGATTGAGGAATACATTGAAATAAAAGTTGTCCGGTTGTCAGATATCATTGTTGTCCGTTGCGCGGTCATTGGTAATCAATATATTGCTATTAAATATTGTTTAACCTTTCAATTTCCTTTATAATCTCATCGATTACCTCTTTGTTTTTAATCTCTTTCCGGTCACCAATTTTTTCTGAAAACAGATAAAAAACTTTGCCTCCAAATACTTCGGTAAACTTTTGGTGGGTATCTGCTTGTAAATTGTACTCTTTAAATATTTCCGGTAACTGAATTCCTGAATTAACCGGCTTTATTTGAAGACCTATGTATTTCCCTCGGATTTGGATAAAAAAGTCAACGTTGAAAAGTCTATCCCATTCGTCTGGAGCAGGTTGGATTGGGACAGAAATCATTTTCTGAAGTTGTCCATATATTGTATGAATTTCCGTCATATACCCGTCAAAAGTTCTGTCAATTACAAGCTGCATCAAGTAATCAATGCAATCTTGTTCTGTAACTTCAGCTACTTCAGATTGAATAACTTCAGTAATTTTTATGTAGAGCTTCTTCCCTAATTCAATGATCTGTTCTTCTGTTTTTACATTTGTGAAATAGTAATCCTGCCACTCTTTTAAATTCTTAGGTGAGCATTTCCTTATTGATTCAGAAGTAGGGCCGACGTTTCTTTTAAAATTTAGCTGGAAGCGATTCATCGCACTGTTCAAAATCCATTCTTTTGCCATTGTTGTAATGGGTGAGGTTCAAAAATTTATTTTTGTATTTGAAATCGATTTCACTATCCACTTTAACAAAACCGCTTTTTATTAAATGTGCGTTGATAAATGTTTTATTTTCAAGGTACAGGTAACAGAGCAATTGATTCCTATGGTCGTATTTCATAGTGTCGAATTTTAAAAAAACCCTTTTCCCTTTGGTCAAATCTATTAAGAATGATGTTGCTTTATCCTTAATCGGGGGATCTTCTTTAATACCAATTAGTTTTATGGTAAGATCATTGCTGAGTCTGATTTTTTCCGGGCTAATAATTTCTTTTATTGAAAACAATTCTTCTCTGCTGTTGGAGCTGTCTTTGTCAATCTTTGAACCGAATTGTAATTTCTTAATATCAATTTTCTTGTCAAGCGTGTGAGGGTCTTTGAATATATAAGGCAGTTTCAGAATTTCTTTATCAAAATCAATCGATGCTGGTTGTTGCATGATAAACTCATAAGTTGTTCCATTTAAGTCCATTTGATGAATTTCCAGTTTCTCTTTTATAACCGGGATAAATTCGGGATTAATTTCATATCCGACAGAATTTCTGTCGGTGTTTTTTGCGGCCAGTGCTGTTGTTCCGCTGCCTAAAAATGGGTCAAGAATTGTTTCACCAGCAAATGAAAACATTTTTATCAGACGTCTTGGAAGTTCTTCCGGGAACATGGCTATATGTCCCATTTGCCTGGCCCCGGCAAAATTCCAGTGTCCTGCAAAAAAAGTATTCCATTCTTCGGCAGTCATTTTTGAAAGTTCCTTTTGCTCTTTGGTGGGTTTGGGGCTATCCCCTAATTTTTTGAAAACAAGAATAAACTCATAATCAAGTTTCAAGATACCATTTCTGGGGTATGGATAGGAGCCCATTTGAACACCACCCCCCGTAGTGTTGGAAGTGGTAACTTTTTGCCAAATGATAGCTCCCATATAATCAAAACCAATATTCTCACAGAACTTGATTATTTCTTCACGAATCGGTATGACTTTGTAACGTCCGTAATATACAGCCCTGGCGAATTGGTCTCCAATGTTTACACACAATCTGCATCCGTCATAAAGAGTACGGTAGCACTCTTTCCAAACCAAATTGAGGCTGTTTATATAGTTTTCATAACTGTCATGAAAACCTATCTGATTTTTCGTTCCGTAGTCCTTCAATTGCCAATAAGGAGGTGAGGTTATAGCTAAATGAACTGAATGATCAGGTAATTCAGCCAAATATCTGCTATCACCGGTAATAATTTTATGATGTGTACTCATTTACAAATTCTCCAGGTCAAAATTACAAAATTTTGTTGCTCTCAGTCATGATTCTATTACCTCTGCACAACAAACGGAAAACCGGATAACCTAACAACCGGAATTTCATAAAGTGTCATCCGATGTATAACCTTTCCTTCTCCGGGATCCGGTGATTTTTGCTTTTCCATCAATTCATCCAGATAACTGAAAACCAGTTCGATGGTTTTGCCCTGGTTCTGCCAGGTCCCTGTCCTGCATCACCTTTTCGCCCCGGATGAGATAAATTTTACTGGCAACTACCTCATCAGGCAACATCAGATCATGATTGGCTTCTTCCATATTTAATGCAAATCACTTATTCAGGAAATAGTCGGAATCAGGCAATGACCAATGTCGTCCGCCGGCTGGCGGACTAATGACCAATGACCCTTTACGTTCCCCAGCTCTCCCGGTCCAGACTGCGGTAGTGTATCGCTTCCGACAGGTGGTAGCTTTCCACCCTGTCGCTGCCTTCGAGGTCGGCAATGGTGCGGGAAACTTTCAGGATGCGGTCATAAGCCCTGGCAGAAAGCCCCAGCTTTTCCATGGCATTTTTGATCAGTTCCCGGCCTGTTGTGTCGAGATCCACAAATTCCCTGATCATTTTGGAACTCATCTGGGCGTTGCAATAGACCTCTTTCATGGAGCCGAACCGGCTTTCCTGGATTTGCCGGGCTTTGATGACCCGTTCCCTGATGACATCGCTTTTTTCAGAAATTTCCTTTTCATCCAGCTTCCGGAAGGGCACCGGCACCACTTCAAGGTGAATGTCAATCCGGTCGTATAAAGGACCTGAAATCCTGTTTAAATATCGAGGAACCATTCCCGGCCCGCACACACATTCTTTTGACGGATGATTATAGTAACCGCAGGGGCAGGGATTCATAGAGGCCACCAACATGAAGCTGGCCGGGTACTCCACCGAAAGTCTAGCCCGGGAGATCGTCACCGTGCGTTCCTCCATGGGCTGGCGCAACACCTCCAGCACCGTACGCTTGAACTCAGGAAGTTCATCGAGAAAA
>DAIDJX010000198.1 GCA_027451165.1 Prolixibacteraceae bacterium
GTCAGCGCAAACTTTCCTGGTGGCTGCAGAAGAATCGAAAAGACTTCCCAAAGAATATATTTCCCTGGATTGGACGGCACCGGGACAGGGTAAAGAAGGACTGGTGAAGTATTTTCCCATCGGGCTGGTGGCCGGAATTGCCCCCTTCAATTTTCCCATGAACCTGGCCGTACACAAAATTGCACCAGCCCTTGCAGCCGGTAACCCGATCATTCTCAAACCTGCCCGTTCCACCCCGCTTTCTGTGCTGGAACTGGCCAGGATTATCGATGAAACTGATCTGCCGAAAGGTGCGCTGAGCATCCTGGTTACGGACAGGGAAGCCGGAAACCGGCTGGTTACCGACGAGAGGATTAAAATGGTCAGCTTTACCGGCTCTCCGGAAGTAGGCTGGGAGATAAAAAACCGGGCCGGGAAGAAAAAAGTCTTGCTGGAACTGGGCGGTAATGCCGGTGTCATCATCACGGAAACCGCTGATCTGCCTGCTGCAGTCGATAAAGTGCTTGCAGGCAGTTTTGCCTATTCGGGGCAAATATGTATACATGTCCAGCGGATTTATGTTCACCGGGATATTTTTGAAAGCTTTTCGTCGGCTTTTGTAGAAAAAGTCAGGGCATTGCGGCTGGGAAATCCCCTGGATCCTGCCACCGATGTATCGGTGATGATTGATCAGGAAAATGCCCTCCGGGTTGAAAACTTGGTCAATGAAGCAGTGGCATCCGGAGCTGCAGTTCTATGCGGCGGGCAGAGAGAGGGTGGAATGTATCTGCCAACCGTGCTGACTGGCACAAAACCGGAGATGAAGGTCTGTTCGCTTGAAATTTTCGGTCCCGTAGTGACACTGGAACCCTATTCCTCTTTTCCGGAAGCCCTTGCTGAAGTAAACAATTCCCGCTACGGTTTACAAGCCGGAATTTTCACCAACCGGATCAGCGAAATGAATGAAGCATTTGAAAGGCTCCAGGTGGGCGGGGTAATTATCAACGATGTGCCCACCTTCCGTGTCGACCATATGCCCTACGGGGGCCTTAAAGACTCCGGGTTCGGCCGTGAAGGGGTCAAATATTCCATCATGGAAATGATGGAACCCAAATTGTTGGTAAAACCTTCCTTCTGATTTCATATATTTTGTAAATTGTTCCCTGTGTGGAATTAAATAAAGCTGCCAATAAACAATTGGGGAATATTTTCGTTATAAAAGAAACATATTGAACGAAAAGCTCCATTTTTTTGGACTATTTATCAGACCATCCCTGGTGTCAGTAAACGTATTGACATGCTGTATTACTCTTCTTTTGATATTTACATAAAAAAAGTTCTATGAAACGAGTATTGACATTTTTCTGGCTGTTTATCCCGGTGACTTTGTTTGCCCAAAACCCGATGATAACAGGTATTGTGATCAATCTCCCTGCATCGCCGGATCCCAACACCGCCAACTGGGGAACAGGCGGAACGGTTTTCACGATCTCGGCAAGCACTTCCGCCAATTACCTCAAGGAGGTGATGAGCAGCTCCATCCTGGTGGGTATCAGGAAAGGGGAATCAAAAATTTGCGGCGACTATACGCCCGCAACTGCTCCGGCCAGCAATTTCAATAAAACCACCATGGTTTGGGCCGGAAAGAATGCTGTAGCGCTGATGGGACACGATTGTACTTTGCCCCCGGGCGAATATGAACTCTGTGTCCAGTTTTTCCTGAAAGGGAGAAAAATCAGTGAGGGGGTATGTAAAGCATTCACCATAAAAGCTGCAGAAGAGGTCAGTTATCAGGGGCCGGGGCTGATCACTCCGGAAGACGGAACTGTCCTGAAAGGCGAAGGCCAGAAAAAGCCGCTGACTTTCAGGTGGACCCCTGTTGTACCCCGGCCCAGGGCTGAAGTAACCTATAAACTCACCATCATTGAAATCAGACAGGGCCAGACAGCCTCCTCGGCAGCGAAAAGCGCTGTCCCCCTGCTGGAAAAGGAAGTCATCAATCAAACTCAGTTTATACTTCCTTCCATCAGCCAGCTGAGTATTGCCCGCGGAAGCAGTTACGGGTGGTTTGTCAGGGCGGTTGATCCCAAAGGGAGCCCGCTGGGAAACAACAACGGTATGAGTGAAGTCTATACCCTGAAGTCAGGGGACAACATCAACATTGAAATTGACAGCCTGAACGTCGGCTGCTGCGCAAACGGCCGCCAGAATGTTTACATTAAAATCAATAACCTCCACCTTTCCAACGCAGCGTTGATATCTTCCATCAAATACAGAATCAATGGCACAGGACCGCTGACCAATTTATCCCCGGTAGCGCCCCCGCTGCCACTCACCATTCCGGCCAACGGATCACAAATCTTCACCGGTTCCCTGGCATGCACCGACAGCATGACCACCATCAAATTCATTGTGGGCGCTGCCTGGCCGAATGATCCCGACAACATCAACAATGAGACGGCCTGGGACACCCTGCAATGTCCTTGTGATCCCTGCAGAAACATCAATGTGACCATCACCAATGATGGGATTAAACCACCTAAAAACGGGAGTCCCGTTCAGGTAAACCTGGTTGGTTCCTTCATAGGGCTGAACGCCAACCTGGTCAGGAAAGTGACGGCGGAAATCATTTATTTCAACATTACCCAGACAGAAGATCCCAACTGTGGAAAGTGTGTCTATGACAGCCGGTATTACGGGAACTTTTACCCGCCGGCCTCTGCACTGCCCGGATTTAACGGACCGGCATTTAACCAGCCTGACTATACCAGGTTGGTCACGTGGACCAGCTCCATTCTCAGAGAATGCGGGCAGGGAAGCGGAGGCCAGGGTGGCTGGTCAGGAACCGATGCTGCCAATCCCACAGGCATGGCAGAACCCGCTGCTCCGGATAAAGGGCAGGCGGCCAGGGCAGTCAAACCGGGTATCGCTATTCCCCAACCGGAGGTAAAACCACCCCATTTCATTCTGCCCATTGCCGTTCCGGAAATGAACAGCCTCGATTGCTGCGGAGATAAGATCACCATCTGCATCAGGTATACGTTCTATGATTTCTGCTGTCAGGCCTGCGAAGTGATTAAATGTTATGAAATTACAAGAGGTAAGTAACTTGCGGATCAATATTAACAGAAAACATTCAGCATTATGAAAAGCAAAATACAATATATCATCATCGTTCTGGCACTTGTACTTTCTTCTTTCTTTGTGCAAGGTCAGCAGGTTGGATTGATTCTGGCTCCGCAGGGCACTCAACCCTATACGGCAGGATTCAGCTTCCAGGTATATGCCAATTATAACTACAGCAACATCTCAGGGAATGTTGTGGTAAACGTCTCTTACAACAGTACCCAACTCTCTTTCTGCGGAAGCCCTTCCTTCCCGGTAGCGCCTACTTCAGTCACCACCGGAAGTACAGTTACCCTTACCTATACTTTCCCATCAGTGTCAGGAAATAACCAGACGGGTGTAATTATGCTCTGCTTCCAGTATTTGTGCCCATCAACCTGTTTTGGAAGCAATATTCCATCCACTTTAAACGGAAGCATCAGCGCGCCTTCCAACAGCCTGACAACCAATGCTGCGCCAGTAACCATCACCGGACAGGTCGTGAACAACTGGAGTGGTCAACATACTTTTTTCAGTTTTATCCAGAGTTCCTATGAAGTAACTTTTATGGTTAACCTTTACGGAGCTTCCTGTTTCAAAATTACCAACCCGGTATTTACCGTTACGCCTTCCATAGGTACACTGGTGAGTGTGACCAACGGGAGTATCAGTGGGAATACCTTCACGCCAACAAACACCTCCGATTTCAACCCGGGGGGTTATTATGTTTATTATTATACGGTAAAACTGCCCTGTAATACCCCGGCCAATACCGTGATCACTTCCAATGTGGTACTAAAAGGCAGTAATTGCGGTAATCCCAATATCACCATTCTTACATACCCGCCTGCCAGTTATACAATACCTGCCTCAATACCTTCCAATCCGGCAGCAGTCCTTAATATAACGGCAAACAGCGCCTGGTTCAGAACAGAAATCACCAATACCGGAAACACTCCTTTAAATCTGGTGCTGACCAATAACATTCCCAATGTAAATACCACCACGATTTCTCAGAATACTTCACAACCAGGTCTTTCCACAGTGGTGAATTATTTTAACTGTTCCAATGTTGCCAGCGGTTCTTCCCCGGTGATGACCGGCAATGCGACCGTTCCGGTTTCCCTGACTTACCTGAAAAAAGCGGTTGCCAACATCACCAACCTGTTACCCGGTCACTACGTTCACCAGTATTATTATTACAATCTTACGAACTCCTGCGTCGGAACGCCGAATCAGTCCAGTTATCAAATGTCCTCCAGCCTTACCTACAATTGTGCCACAGCTGGTTTGAGCCAGATCTGTTACAATTGTGGTCCGGGAACTACAACGGTCACCGACACTGCTGTGTATAACCTTCAGCCGGCAATAAACTGCCAATGGCAAAATTCACCGCAGGGGTGCCTGGAGCCAGGCGATACGGTCAATCTTTGCCTTTCCTTCAACAATGCAGGATCAGCTCCGCTTACCGGAGGAGTAATCAATTTCAACCTTTCCAATGTATTCACCTATCTTCCCGGGAATGACACCTATACCGGTTTTGGAACCAATCCTGTTTACCAGCCAAGTACTTCGGTGAAATGGAATATACCTACCATTCCCAATGGCAGTACTATTTACAAAATCTGTTTCAAAGCAGTTGTAAACAGCAATGCTCCCTATGGTTCCTATGCCATGAACTGGTCGGTAACTGGTAATAACTATTCCCAGCAGCAATACTGCAACCAGACGGTGAATATTTGTGCCCTGCCCAAGGCAGAAGTCGAAAAACTGGTGAAAGGGGATAAGGATGCAACTTTCGGTACCAGTGGCAATGGTACTCCGGGTTCCACCGCTCTTTACCAGATCACTGTCAGGAATACCGGGAACACCACCATCGGCAATGTGGTCCTTATCGACAGGTTCCCGTTTGTGGGAGATCAAACCATCATGACCTGCTCACCGAGGAACAGCCAGTTCCAGTTATTCCCTTCCGGAACGCTGAGCATACCCGGAGCAACAATACAGTACTCCGGCGTTTCCAACCACAAAACCGGATGGCCTACAACCGCTGCTGCCTGCAACCTGCCTGCCAATTCCTGGAGCAATTCTTTCTTCCCGAACAATGCGAAAATCTCGCTGACGGCCAATATTGCCCCCGGAAATTCTTATACCTTCACCATTCCTGTGGTCATTCC
Source organism: Prolixibacteraceae bacterium (assembly GCA_027451165.1). Lineage (GTDB taxonomy): Bacteria > Bacteroidota > Bacteroidia > Bacteroidales > Prolixibacteraceae > UBA1413. The sequence goes on from DAIDJX010000198.1 coordinate 5,262, forward strand.
TGCGGGAACAGCCATCGGAAAAACGGCCTGCAACAGCATCGGGATGATCTGTGACCTGATTGACAATAACAACAATGCATCCCAGATGAATCCGGTGGAGAGCAAAACGGTCTGTTTGGAAGTGGTGGAGAAAGATCCCCCCCCGCCAACCGGCTGCTGCAAGGATTTCCTTAAGAAAATTACCCATCAGCATACCTATTCCAACGGGCTTCTGACGGTGAACACCAATATGTCAGTCGGACCACAGCTGCTTACCAAGGCATCTGTATCCCTGGTTGATTTCCATATTCTGCACCCGAAAGATTGTGACATGTGCCTGAAAGATCCCAAATACATGGGGAATATTGTCAATCCCGGTGGTGCACTCAACTGGAGCCATCTCCCGGTGGGAATGCCCTGGAGTCACCTTATCCAGTGGAAAGACTCCGCCGGAACAGACTGGTCAGGTGGAATACCCCTGAATTTTGAAATTCCGCTTCCCCCGAAAAGTCCGATTGAATGCTGCTGTGATTCGGTGCTCTATTGCCTGAAGTATTCCTTTACCGATATCAACTGCGTGACCTGCGACACGGTGATCTGTTACAAATATCTCTGTAATTCAACCCCTCCTCAGGAATGTGACTGCAACAAATGGACTGACGGTCATGTCACGGTAAAACCACAGGGAAACGGTACGCCGATGAACATCAAGTGTGACGGCACCTCTTCTGTAAACGGAACAGGCAATTACCAGATCATAGCTGCTGGTTACCAGTGCACACCCCAGAGTTGCCAGCCAACCTACAAGTGGACCGTCCAGGGACCGGGGAGTGCTTCCGGAAGCGGGACAGGAAACCCGTTTATCTTTAATTTTTCTGCTGTCGGGACTTATGTGGTGACCATCACCCCGAAATGCGGCAGTCATGATTGTGAACCCTGCAGATTCACGTTGATTGTGAAATGAGAACAGATTTCTGTGCTGGAATAAACCCCGGTATAATTGATGATTTAGAGGATTCCCTCTTCGGATGTTACATAAAATCAGGATATAATGGATGTATAAAACAGT
>DAIDJX010000199.1 GCA_027451165.1 Prolixibacteraceae bacterium
GGCAGAGGGATAGGGGCATGGGGCAAAGCTCCGGAGGAGCGGCCATATTTATAGAAAAGGGAACATCACACCATCCCGCCCCGTTATTTGAAATACCGCCGTGGTGATGCGGTAAAAGCCATTTTTGAAAAACAAGTAATAATAAACAGGAAATAAGGAATATATACCATGAAACACATCAACGATTATATCGAAACCCACAAAGACCGTTTTCTGGATGAACTGTTCGGTCTGCTCAGGATACCCTCTGTGAGCGCCATTGCTGACCATAAACCCGACATGTACCGGGCAGCAGAATATTGGAAAAACCTTTTGCTGGAGGCGGGCGCTGACAGGGCGGAAGTGTATGAAACTCCCGGAAATCCGGTCACCTATGGGGAGAAAATCATCAATCCTGCCCTTCCCACTGTCCTGGTTTACGGCCACATGGATGTAATGCCGGCTGATCCCCTGGAAAAATGGAACACCCCTCCCTTTGAACCGGAAATCCGGGATGGGAAGATCTGGGGACGTGGCGCCGACGACGACAAGGGGCAAGGGATGATGCACGCGAAAGCTTTTGAATTGATGGTGAAAACCGGAACCTTACCCTGCAATGTCAAGTTTATGATCGAAGGGGAGGAAGAGATTGGGTCAGCCCACCTGGGAAAATGGTGTGCCGAACACCGGGAAATGTTAAAATCCGATATCATAGTGGTTTCAGATACTTCCATGATCGCTCCCGATATACCGAGCATAACAACGGGCCTCCGGGGCCTGGCTTACTGGCAGGTGGAAGTCACCGGCCCCTGCAGGGACTTGCATTCCGGGCTTTTCGGTGGTGCGGTTGCCAATCCGATCAATGTACTCTGCAAAATGATCGCCCAAATGACCGATGAGAACGGAAAAATCACCATTCCCGGCTTTTATGATGATGTTCAGGAAGTATCCCCGGAAGAAAGGGCCATGCTGGCCCGCGCTCCCTTCAATCTGGAAAACTACAAAAAGGCGCTCGGATTGGAAGAAGTTTCCGGAGAAGCCGGCTTTACCACCACGGAACGGACAGGCATCCGGCCAACCTTCGATCTTTGCGGAATTTGGGGAGGTTATACCGGAGAAGGTACCAAAACCGTTCTGCCTTCCAAAGCATTTGCCAAGATATCCTGCCGGCTGGTTCCGCATCAGGATCACGAAAAGATCGCAGAATTGTTCAAAACCCATTTCGAATCAATCGCTCCGGAAACGGTTACCGTAGAGGTTACTCCCCTGCATGGCGGACAAAGCTATGTTTGCCCGATCGACCTACCCGCTTACAAAGCTGCTGAAAAAGCCTACCGGGAGGTATACGGCAAACTTCCGGTACCAACCCGTTCAGGGGGCAGCATCCCCATTATTTCAACCTTTGAACAGGTGCTGGGGGTAAAATCCGTGCTGATGGGTTTCGGCCTGGAATCGGATGCCATCCATTCTCCCAATGAAAACTTCCCGCTGGAACAATTCTTCAACGGCATCCGGACGATACCACTGTTTTACAAGTATTTCGCGGAGAATTTAAAATCCTGATTTTTTTGGCGTGCAGAGACAAGGAGCGCCTTGTCTCTGCTATATGGGAAAAATCATTTTTTCGCCAGTTTCAGGCCTTCGGTAGTGGTGTAATATTTCACGATCATATTGGGTACCTCCCACTCCGGTAATTTGCCGTCAGTCAGGTATTTCAGGTATTTTTCCGCTACCTGTGCAAAGTGGGCTTCATGGCCAACCTTAAATGCTGCGGGAATGTCGAGGGTCCACTGGTTTTCACTCAGTTTGACCAGCTTTAATCCAGGGTATTTGGCAGCAAGGACATTCGGGACAACAAGGGACAATTGGGACTCGAGCGTTTTAATATCCTGACCGGCGACCGGTTCAATGAAGAGAGTCGGTTTGAATTGTTGTTCGGCGCCCTGGCGGATGATCAGGTTGCATTTGGTGCCCCGCATGACACTATAGTGCGTATCTCCGCCACCCTCAGGGGCTTCAAAGTTCCAGATCACAGAAACTTTGGCATGAACACCTTTCAGTTTGTAGTTGATTTCACCATTGGAATAAACTTTCAGGGTGTTATCCACCACACTGTTTTTCAGGAATTCAGGAAATTGATCCAACCCGGTAACCTTTTGGAACATTTCCGGGGAAAGATCTGTTGTCCACCTTTTGGCAGCGACAAGTTCCACATCTTCCTTCTTCAGCACCACGTCCGGGAAGGCCTCCCATTGAACCAGGTCAACCAGGTGGGTGGTAACATCGACGATGCCTTCTCCTTGTTGAGTCGTATCAAAAAACCAGGCAGGGCGTTTTAATGGATTTCCAGAAACAATTTTACTGAAATGGTGGACACTCTCCTTGGTGATGGCCGGATTTTCAGGTGTCCCCGTTTCCAGGGTACCAAAAACTTCCGGAATTTGCGAAAGTTCTTTCTGCAGCATTGTGGTAATTTCATACCGTTCCGTCATAATATCGTACAGAAGCACCTTGTTTTCAGCAGCTTTGGTAAAGGCTTGTTCCAGCATGGGAAACAAATCCGGGGTAATCACCATGGGTTTGTCAGCCAGAACATTAAAACCGGCTTCAACCGATTTCAGAATATATTCCGTCTTTTTGGCGTTATTCCCGGAAAGAACTACCACATTGCCTTTTTTCCCTGAAATCATTTGTTCAAAAAAGTCGTTGCCGGTATAGACAACCTCGTTCCAGGCCGTGGGATTTTCCTGCCTGGTATTATATCCCTGGATCCTTGCCAGGTGTTCTTTCACATCCTGTCCGTCCGGAGCATACACGTGGACGGTAGCATCCACCTGCGGGTACATCGATTTCTGAACCAGTGCCGCATGGAAATGACCAGGGTCGAGGGTGATGAGCTTCACCTCACCGGGAGCACCTGAAAAGGCCTTCTGCTCTCCAGTTTGTTTGGCGGGATTGCTGGTACAACCGGCTAATACCAGTACAAATAACATAATGATATAAGTGTTTTTCATATTGATTTGGTTAAAATGTAAAAGTAGTGTTTTCATTGTTAATCCGGTAATACCTTCAAAAAATCCTTTGCCGGCTGATAACCCAAAGCTGCTGCATGGTTCAGATCGTTCCTGGCGGACTTTTCCTCTGAAGAATAATATAAGGCGAGGCCCCGGTAATAAAAACCCCGTGGATCTGCCGGATTCAAACCGACGAGTTTTGAAAAATCCTCAGCTGCCTCTTTGTAACGTTTCATGGTAATCAGAAGGTACCCTCTGTTGAACCAGGCTTCCGCATCTTCAGGATTCAATTCTATGGCTTTCGAAAAGGCCGGGATTGATTTGTCATATTCTCCATGATTCATATAAACCAAACCCCGATTGAAATGGGTATCAGGATTATTGGGTTGAATCAGTTCTGCTTTATCAAAATCCATCAATGCTTTTTCATATTCCTTCATACCACCGTATACCATTCCCCTGTTGATATATGGTCTGGCATCCTCCGGATTCAGTTCAATAGCCCTGGTATAATCAGCCACAGCATTTGCTGATTCCCCGAGTTCTGCATATACATTCCCCCGGTTGTAGAATGCCTTCGGATTCTGAGGGTTAATTTCCAGGGATTTGGTAAAATCATCCAGCGCTTTTCCGACCTGGCGTTTATCCAGGTACAGGTTTCCTCTGTTAAAGTATGCCTTGGCCATGTTTTTATTGGCTTTGGAATTGTCAGAATCCAATTGAATAGCTTTATTGAGGTCGCTGATAGCCAGATCATAAACATTCAACCTGGCATAAGCGATGCCACGGTTCAGATAAGCCAGCGGAACATTTTCAAACTTTGATACCACATCATTCCACAAGGATATTTCGTTTTTCCAGACTTCAGACCTGTGAAAAGTATAAAGGATAAAGTATAAAGGATAAAGTGTTGTGATGATGATAACCAGCCATTTAAGTTTCCTATGCCACAACAGGTATAAGCCTTCGGCTGCCAGGAAAAAAACAGCGAGGGACGGGAGGTAACTGTACCGGTCGGCCATAATGGCTTTTCCAACTGGCAACCATTGCAGGACCAGAGCAACGTTTACGAAAAAAAAGGCTGCGGTGAAAAAGACCAGTTTTGATTTTTTCAGGGAATAGATTACCAAAACCGCTAAAACAACCAGCAACAGCAGGTAAACATACCAAAGCACCGGGAATGGATCATTATGCCCGAATGGATAAGGATAAAATGCACTCAGTTGAAAGGGTAAAACCAGCTTAATCAGATAGTTCACAAAACCATAAGCCGCCAGTGTGAGTTGCTGGAAAACATTAAAATCCAATCCAGGGAGGTTACCTGAACTTTTTTGGGTTGCCATGGCAAGTATCCCAAAAACAATTGAAAGCATGAAAAATGGAAGTTTTTCCAGCCAGACCCCTGCAACCAATCTCCGGCTCAGGTAAAAGTCGGATAACAGAAGAACAACAGGCAGAGTCACGGCTACTGGTTTCGACAGGAGTGAAAGCAGAAAAAGCAACAGTGTCAGGAAGTAAAATTTCCTCTGGGAATTCTCCAGGTATTTCAGGTAGCAAAACCAGGATCCGAGAAAAAAGCCTGTAAAGAGCAAATCTTTCAATCCGGAAAGCCAGGCTACCGATTCCACATGAAGAGGATGGATCCCGAAAAGCAGGGCTGTAACCAGTGCGACTTCTGTTCTTCTGCTCAGTTTGTTTATAACCAAGTAAACCAGAAGTATATTGACCAGGTGCAGAAGCAGGTGGAAGATATGATAAGCTTCTGCATTCATCCCAAAAACAAGATGCTCCAGAGCCAGTACAAAAACGGTCACGGGATGGTAATTTCCCATCACATTCGCGGAAAATATCCCTTTCAGATCGAAGGAAAGCACCAGCGGGTTGTTGGTGATGTACCCTTCATCATCCCATACAAAAGAATTGTTTTGGAGGACAGGCAAATATGCGATCATGGTGATCACCAGGATCAACCCCATCCATAAATATTTATTGCCTGTTTTCATTTTGATGGTCAAAAATAAAAAAACTCTGTGTTACTCTGTGCTTCCTCTGTGCTACTCTGTGTAACTTTTTTCGTTACACAGAGTTACACAGAGTATTACACAGGGTTACACAGAGTAAATACAAAAACCAGATTTACAACTACTAGTTGTAATGCGCCGGGTTTTCGTCGTACCATTCGTTGATCCCGTCCCTGATCCGGTTCCGGAAGGTAAGGGTATCCGTACAATGGTAAACAAAACCTGTGGCTGCATCAGTGTACTTGTATTTCAGGAAGAGCTTCCTGTCCTGCAACAGTTTGGGTTTGTTGAAAGTGCTCTGTCCATCAGGTTCAATAACGAATTTGGAACCAGCAACGCTCGAAATAGTCACATTGGTGCCATTGAGCGTGAGCATCATTTCACTTTTACCCGTCATCTGGTCGAGATAGCCAGGTGCATACAGGGAATTTGGCGTATTGGTGGTAAGTGTCCACACCTTCGTTTCCAATTGCGGGATACTGGTGAAATATTTGTAGGTGGTATCCGCCTTATTCGGACGGTTGACCACACATATCCCACCATGCCAGTATTTTCCGAAAAGCATGTTTTCATACCGCAGAGCCACCACGTTGTAATTCTTGGGAACCAGTACCGAGTCAGCATCAGCCTGTGTGATCCTGAATGGAAGGACATAGGTAGCAAACTTGGTTGCTGCATCTCCCAGGAAAGCGGCGGAATCGGGTTTGATCACCACAGAGCCGCTGTGATCTCCTTTTTTGATCACCAATGCACTGTTGCTGCTGATGGTGTAGTAATTGGCCGGCAGGAGTTTTTGTTCGGTCACCGACGCTGCGTTGTCCTTGATATACCCCTGTGAGGCAGTCTTGAATTTACTGAGCGTGGTAGAGGAAATCAGCGACTGGTCAAAGGTAAAACTTACATTACGGTCCATTTTGTTGTCCCTGACACCCGAGAGGGTAGCGCCCACTTCCACTTTCATGCCTTCTCCCACCACAAATGTCCTCACATCGATCTGGTAAGGAAAATAAATGGCAGAATAGGCGTAGTCTAAAATATAATCTTCGTAGCACGAAACCAGCGCTACTGTAAGAAATATAATTGCTAAGAACTTTTTCATAATTACATCAGTTAAAGTGTTAATTCCAAGATGGCCACCCTTCGTTCTGAACCAGCTTGCTCATCCTCATGATCTCGTTAAACGGGATCGGATTATAAGGCGACGGGAAGTTGCGTTTTTCCACCTCAAAGGTCTTCAGATCATAGGTAAAGGTCGGGGTAGCCGAAGTTTTGGTAATCTTTGCACCATGTACT
>DAIDJX010000200.1 GCA_027451165.1 Prolixibacteraceae bacterium
CCTTTCTTTGCATACCGGGGAACACAAAAACGGAGAATATCGCTATTTTTGAACGCCATTCAGATTAAATTCAGTTGCAGACATGAACCATAGATATTGCCTTTTACTGCTGATCCTGATGATTTTTGCTTCCTGTGGGGAAGACATCGGGGAGAAACCCGCCAATTTGCTTTCACGCGACCAGATGGTTAATGTGCTGACCGATATCCACCTGGGAGATGCAGTGTACCAAACCCGCAGTTTTTCCAACGAAAAACTAATGAAATATTCAGAATCTGATTTTTACTATTCCATTCTGAAGAAATACCACCTGGCCGATTCCGTATTTGAAAAATCCCTGATTTACTACTCCGGGAAACCAAAGGAGTATGAAAAGATCTATACCCGCGTTATCAACAAACTCACAGAGATGGAACAGGAGGAAAAGAAAAAAACACAGCAACCCATACAACTGGAACAACAGGAAGAAAAGTGAGAAAAATTGGAGCCTCCCTGATTTTTCCCCTGTCGGGACCCGTTCTGAAGAATGGTTACCTCGAAGTGGATGACAGCGGGTGCATTATTTCCCGTGGCTTACTTTCTGACAAAGAAAGCTTTAACGGCACCGAATTTTTCGATGGGATGCTGGTCCCTGGTTTTGTCAATGCACACGTTCACCTGGAATTATCCCACCTCAAAGGAAAGGTACAGTCCGGTAAAGGCATGGGGCATTTTATCGGAGAGATCAACCGGTTACGGGCTGCCGGAGCTGAGGAGATATTCCGGTCGGCAGCAACGGCAGAAGAAGAGATGCTCAGGCAGGGTATTGTGGCAGCCGGAGATATCGTCAACACCTCCGACACCCTGGCGCTGAAAAAACAACGCCGCCTGGAGTGGATCACCTTTGTGGAAACTTTCGGCTTTCATCCTTCCAGGGCTGAAAAAGCGATTACCGGGGCAATGGAACTGGGGCAGCTTTTTCAGGAAGCAGGCCTTACAGCCTCCATTGTGCCCCATTCCCCTTATTCGGTAAGCAAAGAGCTCTTCCGGGAAATCAGGGCACTGAACCGGTCAGCGTGCAAAATCATCTCTATGCACAACCAGGAAAGCGAGGCTGAAATCCAGCTTTTCCGGTCCGGTGACGGTCCCATTCTGGAACACATTACCGGCAACCTGGGCCTTGATGCTTCCCATTGGACACCATCCGGGCTTTCCCCGCTGGAAACGATACTACCGCTGTTGCCTGAAAAAGCTCCGCTTTTGCTGGTCCACAATACGTTTACCACGGAGCAGGATGTCAGTCTGCTGAAGCAGGCAGCAAAATACAGGAAAGTGTGGCTGGTATTGTGCCCGAATTCCAACCTTTATATCGGGAAGACCCTTCCTCCGGTTGACTTGTTCCGGAGAGAAGGAATGAACCTGTGCCTGGGCACCGACAGTCTGGCTTCCAATTTTGAATTGTCCATACTTTCAGAAATAAAAACACTTCAGAACCACTTTCCAGGCATTCCTGCGAATGAATTGTTTTCCTGGGCCAGCTTCAACGGAGCTCAGGCACTGGAAACAGGTGAGCGTTTTGGAAGCTTTGATCCCGGGAAAAAACCGGGCATTCTGCTGATTTCTCCTGTCGACCTCAAAAACGGGAAATTGCTGCCGGAAAGCAAGGTTCAACGGCTCATCTGACCTTTTTTGTATCTTTGTCCCCTCAATGGCCACTTTTCTTTTTGACGAAATAATTTTCGGGCCGGTGATCAGCCGGAGACTGGGTGTATCACTGGGAATTAATCTGCTGCCCGTCGATTCAAAGGTATGCTCTTTTGACTGTATTTACTGTGAATGTGGACGGAATCCCAGGAACAAAAAAACCGGAAGCCGGCTTCCGCGGCGGGAAGAAGTGCGCAACCGGCTGGAAGAAGTTTTGAAAGAGCTGGGGTCGAAAAACAGAACACCCGATGTTATAACCTTTGCCGGGAATGGAGAACCTACCCTTCATCCCCAATTCCCTGCCATTATTGATGATACCCTGGAACTTCGCAACGGCTATGCTCCCAAAGCCAGGATCGCGGTACTTTCCAACGCCACCATGCTGCACCGTCCGGCTGTTTTTGAGGCGCTGCTGAAAGTAGACGACAACATTCAAAAACTTGATTCCGCCATTGAAGATACCATTCGTGCCATGGACTGCCCGGCGCCGGGTTTTCAATTGCATAAAACCGTCGGCCAGTTGCAAAAATTTGAAGGAAAAGTAACCATTCAAACCATGTTCATTCAGGCTGAATTCCAGGGCAAAAGCATCGACAACACCACCAGCAGTGAAATTGAGGCCTGGATCGGGCTGTTGAAAGAAATCAAACCCGCTGTGGTAATGATATACACCATTGCCCGGGATACCCCGATTGAATCCATCAAAAAAATACCCGCTTCGCAATTAAACGAAATTGCAAAGAAGGTAAAAGCTGCCGGATTTGAAGTTCAGGTTTCCGGATAAAAGAAGAAATCAGTCGGCCTTAGTCCAGGTTGTGGACCGTCCCAGCCATTTGATCCCCACCACATAGCCCTTCAGGTACAGGACTTTGGGATCTTTGTCAAACCAGGCATAACAATCATAGGTCTTGCCGTTGTCGGGATCATAAATACGCCCGTTCTGCCACTGCTTGTCGCCCGGAACATATTTCAACCCTTTGAGAATCTGCAGACCCAACCTGGATTTTGACCTGAGATTCGGATCAGGATTGTTATTATCCTTTTCCGGTTCCCCGTTTACATACTTATCAGGATTGATGTAAACGACTGTTCCTGTGAATGTTCCGTTTTCCTCTTTAATCTCAATCTTGGATGTTTTCTTGTCATTCCACCAGAGGCCGACGATGGCTTTGGCATCCTGCGCCATTACCTTAGAACCGAAAAAAACCAGTAATGTAAAAACCAGAATTTGCTTCATGTTGATAAGAATTTGATTGATGTTCACTTTAATTCCACCTCGATTGGAAACAAAGATAACATTTTTGGCATTCATCCGCTTTTTCTGTTCACCATGATAAATCCATGGTAAGACTTGAGAAGGCTGACGACATGAGCAAGCAGATTTTTGATTTCAGCCATTGCTTTAAAAAACAAGAGGGAATTGCGGACATCAACTTCCTTGTTTTTGATCCGGGCAATCTGTCCTTTTTCAATTTGCTCGAGGGTTTCCAGAATGGAGATTTTCTGGTTCATCCATTCGTCAAGGGATTCGAATTTTTCCTCCTTTACAATATGCAGGGCAAAATTGAAGTAAGTATCGATTTCACTGACTACCATCCGGATATCGTCAACCTGGGAAGCATTAAATGTTTTATACTGATTTTCAAGATGTTCATGTAATGGCACAGTGAGCAGGTTAAGGGAATGGGCTATTTCACGCTGATAGTCATTGATCTGAATGTAAAAATACCCGGAATCGACATCCAGTTGTTTCACGGATGAAATGGTCTGAATGATTTTGTCTTTTTGTTTCCGGCTTTTTTTGTTGATCTCTTCGTTAAGGTTCAATGTACGGTGCATCCCGGCCCGGTCTTCATTCAGAAAACTGTCCATGGTAAAAGAAAAAATCTTATTGGCGGAAATGATGGTTTTCACAACCTGACGGGAACATTTGTCAATACTTTTTTCAATTTCATCTTTATCGTTGATCAATTCTTCCTCTTCTGATATTTTCCTGAAATTCCTCCGGTTGATTACCTGTTCCCGCACCACCAGGAAAGCAGTCAGGAATATCATCGTTATGGTTACCGGTTTTCCTCCAACGATGATGATCCAGGCAACAAAAGCGCTGAGCATCAGCGCCAGAAATGCCGTAAATGCCCAATTCCCCAAAAAGGCGAAGATGCCTGAAAACCGCTGTACGGCATTTTCCCTTCCCCATCCGCGGTCGGAAAAGGAAGTTCCCAGCATAACCATCATCACTACAAAGACGGTGGATACCGGCAGGGTCAGTGAAGTGGCCATTGAGATCAGGGCAACCGAAAGGTAAAGGTTTACAACCAGCCGTATTGCATCATAGGAAATGACCTGTAATTCTCCGGTCCGCTCATTCCTGGCGGCATCAAACCGGCTTTGAACCCACAACAGAAATTTCCCCGGAATGAACTGTTTTGCCCGTTCGCCAAGAAAAAACGATAAGCGGGTCATTCTTCTGGCCAATTTCAGCGACAGCGCCGTTTGGTCATCCTCACTCCCGGAATTTGGCAGCAATACTATTTCCGGATCTTTAACCGGTGTTTTGCCGGAAACAAGGACAAGGGCAACCACCAAACCCACCAATGCCAGGATAATATTGGGGGTATGGACATTTTTCGTCAGAAAATCAACTTTAAACAATTCTCCTTCAGCACCCGACGCAAACCACTCATTGAAAGAAGCCAGTCCTGTCAAGGGTACTCCGGCATAATTGACCGTCTCGTTGGTTGTCATGGTTAGCGACAAAGCAAAAATGCCAATAAGAATAATCGTTTTCAACACATTTTTGCGGAAAAAACGACGCATTACCAACAAAAGCAAATACCAGAATACCAGACTTATAACCAATGCAATCCAGTAATACTTCCAAACCTGGCGGAGGATGGAGTCTGGCAAAACAGAGAACTCCCGAAGGAAGGAGAGACCGGAGCCATTGATCATGATAAAATAGAAAACGAGGGTGATCAAAATTGCCCCAAAAAGATAACCGTAACGACGAAAATGTAATCTGTACCGGAATGTAAACAGTAACCTCACCAGGAACTGAACCACAACGCCGGCAGCAAAAGCAATGATTACAGACACAAAAATGCCGCCTATTATTTGCAATACATCACCGGGATTGATAAAGAGGATCAGGTCGGAAAAAGTTTTCCTCATGCTTCTGATTCTAACGAGGGATACAGCCACCGATGAACCCAGCAAGCCGAAAAGCACCATGATGATGGAAGCGGAAGACAAGCCGATGTTCCTGAAAATGTATAATATGATCACATCGGCAATCATCATGGCCAGAAAAATCACAATGATATCGTTAAAAACAAATACGCCGGGATTGAAAATTACCTTTTGGGGGATAACCAGCATATTCTGGGATAACAAGACCCCGATGACCACGCCGGCAGCGGCAACCAGCATGATTTTCCACCGGGTAGCCACGGCATTGCTGAAGGCTGGATGGAGGTATACCAGGGCATCGGTCTTCACTCTCCGGTGGAGATTGTAAATACCAAACAAAAAGATAACAATTAAAAGAAAAAGATAATACCCGGTCATCCTGTGGACAAAATGGCTGTAAATGTAGACATTTGAAGGGTTAAACCTTTATAAATCACATTAAATAAACATTAATTGACCTGCAAAAAAGTTGCTTCCGGGTAATGATTATTTCCCTATTTTTGTTCGTCAAGTTAAAAGCATGCAGATCTATTCTTCAAGGCAGCTGGCTTATATTATTTCGGCCGTTCTCACTTTGCTGGCCGGATTTTTTATTTTGCTATGGTATTACATTGATGCCTCCCTGATTTGGTTGCTGGTTTTCCTGCTCGTGATCATGAGTGTATCCTTTCTGCTTTTACAGTTCATGCTGCGAAAATTCATTTCTGATAAAATCAAACCAGTGTACAAAACGATTCTGGATCTTCCTTCAGCCCAGAAAAAGGTAGACCAGGAAAAAAAAATACCTGTTTTGTCTGAAATTAAAAATGATGTGGAGGAATGGGCCCAGCAGCAGGTAAAAGAAATTGAGCGGTTGAAAGAATTGGAGAAATACCGGAAAGAGTTTGTAGGTAACGTGTCGCATGAATTGAAAACGCCCATTTTCAACATTCAGGGATACGTACTCACCCTGCTGGAAGGGGGAATTGACGATCCGCGCATCAACAAATTATACCTTCAGCGGACAGAAACCAGCATCAACCGGATGATCTCCATTGTGGAAGACCTGGAATCCATTACCAAGCTGGAAGCAGGTGAACTTAAACTAAAACCTGAAAAATTTGACATTGTAAAACTGGCGGAAGAGGTATTTGATATGGAACAGATGCTGGCCGAGGAACAGGAAATTACACTGGGATTTACCCAGCGCCCCGACAGGCCGGTTTATGTGAAGGCTGATAAAAAGAGAATGACGGAAGTGCTCAGCAATCTGGTTAACAATGGAATTAAATATGGCCGGAAAAAGGGCTTTGTCAAGATGGGTTTTTATGACCTGGAAGAACACATCCTGATTGAAGTCACCGACAATGGGATCGGTATGGAAAAAAAAGATTTGCCGAGGGTCTTCGAGCGGTT
>DAIDJX010000201.1 GCA_027451165.1 Prolixibacteraceae bacterium
TTTCACGTAAAGTGGTCTGTTCGGGATAGGCCTTCAGAATGCTCTTGAAGTAATCTCCATAGCGCGACGAAGCCAGCAGTTGATAGTCCACCCACCGGTGTTTGGTGTCACCGAAATTCTGTTTCAGGGGATCCAGCCTGAGGTTTATCTTATTCAGGAACCCGAAACGGGCAGCAGAAATGTCAAATTTTACCCTGTCGGCCAATAACTTCCGGCTGCCGTTCCATTCCGCATTCACCCTGGTCAGTTCTTCGGTTTGACGGGTGTACACCTTATTCAGGCGCACCGTACCGGGTTGAGGTTCTTTGACGAATTCCACCTGTGTCCTTTTCTGTGGTGTGTACACCGGAATGGCCTGAACCCTGAAGGCTCCCTGAGCTCTGACATGCGGGGCGATTTTGGTAAAGTCAGCAATAGATCCCAGGGTTATGGTTTCATCAGGATAATGGACCATGATTCCGGAGATGGTGTTTCTGCCGGCTTTTTCCTTGATGGTTACCGAAATACCATCGTCGAGGGGCTCGGTCCATTTGGACTGCAATTCCACCTTTTCTGTACTTTCACCGTGGATGGTAAAGCGAAGGTTGATCTCTGCATCGGTCTGGTTGAATTCCCGTTCAGGCACCAACGCTTTGATAACAGGGGCATCTACCGGCTGCTGAACGGCATGGACCAGTTCAAACTCACGGGAAGGCGAAAGCATCCAGTGCTGACCGCTGCGGGCTGTCTTTTCAATGGAAGCCAGGTTGGCAGGTTTTTCATCGGCAATCATTTTCCAGATCGCCGACAATTTTTTGAAATCTTCCTCCCTCCAGAAGGTGCTGAAACGGATCCGGGTACGGAACCCTTTAGGCAGATAAACAGTGAGTATCCTGTCACTGCTCTCCCAGCGGGTATTGATTTCGCCTTCCTCAAGTCTGATTCTTAATGGTTTCGCAGTATACCAATTTTCCGGTATTTTTCCGTTGGTGTTTTCTGGTGACAACTCCTGACTGGTAAAGAAGCCGAACATCCGGGGAGAAAATTGCTGGGTATGAGTGTGTTCATACCCTTCGGACAGGAAAAAGGCCACTCCGGCTGCCATAGGATCCGGTAAATAAACGATTTCCACCTCTGAAGGCTGATAGATTCTCTCCTTTGTTTTTTCAGGCCGGTCATAGGAACCTTCATGGCTGGTGATCAGCTCATAAATTGTTTTGGCGGCGTCCGGGTGGCTGCCAAAGGCCTTCTCGATCATACTGTGGTGTTCCGCCATGGAAGGAGAATTCTTGGGAGGCAGCAAAAACCGCTGGGAATACTCCCCGAAATTCTGGCTGTTTACCTTGAATTCCTGCTCATATTGTTTGGAAGACCGGTCAAAATTGCTTCTGATCACCAGGTTCTCCAGGAATTCTCCGTCCCTGAGTTCATTTCCTGCCAGAACAATGGGACTTGACAACGGCTCATACCGCAAATAGCGGATCTTGGTACGTTCATTTTCAGCCGGATTTTCTGTGGCACGGGTGAGGGGAATGCTGTTCCCGGCGAGGTCAACGGTACGTATCCTGACCCGGTATTCCCTGCCAAAACGCAATCGGGGAAGCGTTCCGGGTACAATTTCTGACTGGACATTCAGCTTGAAATCGAGGGAAGGGTAAAAGGCATATTTCTTCATTTCCATTGCCTTGGTAGAATATACACGGTCGCGTTTCACCGGAGAAGGGTCATCATCGGTGTTGTTGATGGAATAGCCGGGCATGTGAAGGGCCAGGCTCCATCCTTCCCAACGGGCGAGGGTTTCAGGAATGTACAGATCCCCGGGATTCTCCGGATCTTCTGCAACAGCAAGCTCAATAAATCCTTCATCAGCCTGTGTATTCCCAACATCGTGCGGAGTATTCTGTGTATCAAACCACTGGTAATGATCCAGCTTTTGATGCAGGGAATACCAAAGACCCGGCTGGTCTTCATAAGAAATATCCATCCGGTAACCCTGGACCAGATCATCTGAATACAATGGATTTTCCTTGATGGGTATCTTTTTGACATCCAGGGTATTCACAATAAATGACCTCATTTTTTTCGCTCCCGTCTTTTCCAGCCTTTCTGTTTTTGAAGTTGGCAATACAACAGCATTGGCTTTCAGTTCCGGGATCAACTGAATATTGGCGCTGATCTTTTTGAACAACTGCTCTGACATCCCGTTTTTGGTAATGGCAATTCCGGCCGATCTCATGTAGGGAAGTCCTTCATCTTCCGGCGTTTCAGGTTCTTCAACGACCTGGTTTAACTCCGGCTTTACCGCCCTGAGTTCTGTCTTCAGTTCGTAAAAACGGGCTACCTCCTGAACCTTTGTTTCTGTCATGTTACGTGTTTTCAGCGCTGCCCCGTCGGCATCCACCTGGATCACACTGAATGCCGGGGTATTGATCCTCACAAAGCCGTTCCGGAACATTGATCCCGGCTTATCCGCAGCCATAAAGCCGGAAGCATTCAGGGTGAATGCTGTGGAGGGAACTGAAAGCTGCGTGTCATCGTCTGTCAGATCAATGGAGGAAGGGATGAACCGGACGGTACCTTTTGCAGGGATTCCTTCTTCCGGAATCCGGAAATCAAGGATAAATCCGCATTTTCTCATCAGCTGAGGATAATTGGTCAATGCAGATAAAATATCGTGAAAATCAAATTCCGGTTTTTGCAATACTCTTTCCCTGATCTTTCGCTCTCCTTCCAGCTTATGGAAAACCCCAAACTGGGCGAAATCACTTTTGGGTTGCATCACAGGAGAGAATTTGATGAATTTATCCCTTTGCAGGTCGGTGTTGACCTGCCGGACTACCGATATGTCCTTGGTAATCAGCTGCCGGGAACGGAAAACGCCAGCCTGACGGGAGGTATTGGCTGTTTGCATGATTTTGTCCTGATCCAGGGTAACACCTGAAACCGGCGCAAAACGTTCGCTGTCTACAAACTTATCGGCAGTGATCAACCTGGACGGAGATTCGATGGCCGTTTGCCTGTAGTTTTTCAGGATAAAATCTTGCACATGGGCCATCGGAAAGGAAACAATCTTTTTTACTTCCGGAGCGCTGTCTCCAAAGGTTTTAACCTTGATTTCCGGGCGGAAAAGACTTTGGTACAGAACCGGATCTATGCTTTCCCTGATCAGCTCTGCCTCTGTTTCTGTACCATTGTCCAGTCTGAAACTATAATCGCCAGCCAGTATTTTATCAGTCCAGGTGATCATATCCGGATAACTGTTCAGGGTGGACTCCCTGGTCGGTTTTAGCTGTGCAGAGACAAATACCGACAGGTTAAGGTATTTTTTACCGTCTGCCTCCGATTTGCCGGCGGGCAGGGTGGTGAAGATTATACTCTGTGACATTGGATATGGAATTTCGGATTTCGGATGTACGATTTCGGATTTGATGATTTCGGATTTCGGATGTACGATTTCGGATTTGGAAACAGGAGGATCCGCAGGTAAATCCGAAATCTCAAATCCGAAATCCGAAATTAAATAAGTTTTTTCATGAGATTTACGTTCAGGGCTTCCATAAAATCTTCTGTGGAAAGGTAATGTTCCGGTTGAAGTTCAGCGCCATGGACGATCAGCGCCAGGTCTTTGGTCATCTGACCGTTTTCGACGGTTTCCACGCATACCTGTTCCAGGGTTTCCGCAAAACGGATCAGGTCAGCATTTTGATCCAGTTTGCCCCGGAAGGCAAGGCCCCTGGTCCAGGCATAAATCGACGCAATCGGGTTGGTGGAAGTTGGCTTGCCCTGCTGGTGCATCCGGTAGTGACGGGTAACCGTTCCATGGGCAGCTTCCGCTTCCATGGCCTTGCCATCGGGGGTGATCAGCACGGAAGTCATCAGCCCCAGTGAACCAAAGCCCTGTGCAACCGTATCGCTCTGAACATCCCCGTCGTAGTTTTTGCAGGCCCAGACAAAGCCGCCTTCCCATTTCAGCGCAGCGGCTACCATGTCGTCGATCAGCCGGTGTTCATAGGTGATTGAAGCTGCCTTAAACCGGTCAGCGAATTCTGCTTCAAACACTTCCTGGAAAATATCCTTAAACCGTCCGTCGTATTTCTTCAGGATGGTATTTTTGGTTGACATATACAACGGCCATCCTTTGTCGAGGGCCTGGTTCATGCAAGCTCTCGCAAAACCCCGGATCGATTCGTCGGTGTTGTACATGGCCATGGCCACTCCGTCGCCTTTGAAATCGTGGACTTCATGGCTGATGGGTTCTCCTCCGTCAGGGGTAAAGGTGATGGTGAGTTTGCCTTTGCCCCTGGTGACAAAGTCAGTGGCCTTGTACTGGTCGCCATGCGCATGACGACCGATGCAGATGGGCTGTTTCCAACCCGGCACCAGTCTCGGAATGTTTTGGATCATAATAGGTTCCCTGAAGACCGTGCCATCCAGAATATTCCGGATGGTTCCGTTGGGCGATTTCCACATTTTTTTCAGTCCAAACTCCTTCACCCTTGCTTCATCGGGTGTAATGGTGGCACATTTGACTCCCACGCCATGTTCCAGAATAGCATGAGCGGCATCAATGGTGACCTGATCATCGGTGGCATCCCGGTTTTCAATGCCAAGATCGTAATAGAGGAGTTGGACATCCAGATAGGGCAGGATCAGTTTCTCCCTGATGATCTGCCAGATGATCCGTGTCATTTCGTCTCCGTCGAGTTCCACAACAGGATTTACGACTTTTATTCTCTGCATAATGTAATTTGCGTGAGTTTATTTAATGTTTTGTTTACTGATCAGGTTCAAAGCTGAACCTGCTTTAAACCATTCAATCTGCTGGTCATTATAGGTATGGCTTAACTTGATGGTTTCCCTTTTTCCTCCGGAATGAATCAGTTCAATGTGAAGCGGTTGGCCGGCTGCGAAACTGGTCAGGTCGGTGAAGTTGATGAGGTCATCCTCTTCCACTTTGTCATAATCCGATTCATTGGTAAAAGTCAGCGCCAGCATACCCTGTTTTTTGAGGTTGGTTTCATGAATACGGGCAAATGACTTTACGATTACGGCCACTACTCCGAGGTGGCGTGGTTCCATGGCGGCATGTTCACGGCTGGAACCCTCCCCGTAGTTATGGTCACCGACTACGACCGTGGAAATACCTGCAGCCTTGTAAGCCCGCTGAACTGCCGGAACTTCACCGTATTCTCCGGTAAGTTGGTTTTTTACTTTGTTTACAGCCTGGTTGAAAGAGTTGACTGCTCCGATCAGCATGTTGTTGGAAATATTATCGAGGTGGCCGCGGAAGCGTAACCAGGGTCCCGCCATGGATATGTGGTCGGTTGTGCATTTTCCGGAGGCTTTGATCAGCAGCCTGGCCCCGTTGATGTTTTCTCCGTTCCAGGATGTAAAAGGGGTAAGCTTCTGAAGTCTTTTGGAAACCGGATCAATAATGACCTCAATTTGGCTGCTGTCTTCGGCAGGCGCCTGAAATCCCGCATCTTCAACGGCAAATCCTTTTGGAGGCAATTCATATCCGGAGGGTGGATCCAGCATGACCAATTCTCCGTTTTCCGTGGTTAACGCATCTTTCAGAGGATTGAAATCCAGTCTTCCGGCTATGGCCAGTGCAGTAACCAATTCCGGAGAAGTGACAAAAGCATGGGTATTGGGATTGCCATCGGCTCGCTTGGAGAAATTCCGGTTGAAGGAGTGAACAATGGTATTTTTTTCGCCTTTTTCGGCACCAGGTCTGGACCACTGGCCAATACACGGGCCGCAGGCGTTGGCAAACACATTGCCGCCGATTTGCGTGAAAATATCGATAAAACCGTCACGCTCAATGGTATATCTGACCTGCTCGGAACCCGGGGTAACGGTAAATTCTGCTTTTGTTTTCAGCCCTTTATCGAGGGCTTGCTTTGCAATGGAAGCTGCCCTTGAAATATCTTCGTACGATGAGTTGGTGCAACTGCCAATCAGCCCAACGGAGACTTCGAGTGGCCAGCCATTTTTCATGGCTTCTTCCCGGATGGCCGACACCGGAGTAGCGCGGTCGGGTGTGAAGGGCCCGTTGATGTGGGGTTCCAGTTCCGATAAATTGATTTCGATCAACTGGTCAAAGAAATTTTCAGGATGCTGGTATACTTCCGGGTCAGATCTTAACATTTCCCTGATGGATGACGCAGCATCCACCACTAAATGCCGGCCGGTGGCTTCAAGATAGCGTTCCATGGATTCATCGTAGGCGAAGAGCGAAGTGGTTGCCCCGACTT
>DAIDJX010000202.1 GCA_027451165.1 Prolixibacteraceae bacterium
GCCGCCAGCCGCTATTTTCCTGAAACCTGAAACCTGAAACCTGAAACCTGAAACCTGAAACCTGAAACCTGAAACCAGTAAATCAGTCTAACGAATGAATAACCAGCCCTGATCTTAATT
Source organism: Prolixibacteraceae bacterium (assembly GCA_027451165.1). Lineage (GTDB taxonomy): Bacteria > Bacteroidota > Bacteroidia > Bacteroidales > Prolixibacteraceae > UBA1413. Next base: position 121 of record DAIDJX010000202.1, read on the forward strand.
TAGGCTCGAACCAGGTGGTTTTCGGGGGCATAATGTTGCCACTGTCGGCTATGGTAATCAACTGGGAGAGGGAAACCGGGTAAAGGGCGAAAGCCACTTTCATTTCACCGGAATCAACTCTTTTGCTGAGTTCTCCGAGCCCCCGGATACCTCCGACAAAATCGATTCTTTTTGAAGTCCTCAAATCCGTTATACCCAACAAAGGTTCCAGAACCTGTTTCGATAAAACCGTGACATCAAGGACTCCAATGGGATCATCATCGCGGTAGGTTCCCGGCCGTGCTTTCAGCTGGTACCAATTTCCGGCCAGGTACATGGAAAATGTATGCAAGGCATCCGGCCTGTATATCTCTTCACCCTGATTTACCACTTCAAATGACAGTTGCAGGCGTTCCAGAAATTCATCATGGGTCATTCCATTCAGGTCTCTGATCAGCCGGTTGTAATCCATAATCTGCAGTTGATTGTCGGGGAAATGGACAGCCATGAAGTAATTGTAGGCTTCGTTTCCGGTATGTTCCGGATTGTTGCGCTTCCTTTCCTCCCCGATCCGGGCAGCAGCGGCAGTCCGGTGATGACCATCGGCTACGTAGGTATAAGGTACTTTTGTTGCAAAAAGGCGCTCTATTTCACTGATGCTTTCCGGGTCAGAAATTATCCAGAACTGATGGCCGAAGCCATCGTCGGCTGTGAAGGCATATTCCGGTTTCATCGTGCTCACTACCTGATTTACAATGGCATCCAATTCCGGAACTGCCTTGTAGGTGAAAAATACCGGTTCAATATTGGCGTTCAGGTAACGGGTAAGTACCATGCGATCCTCTTCTTTGTCGGGTCGTGTCAGTTCGTGTTTCCGGATAATTCCCTCTTCATAGTCGGTACAGGCAGCGCAACCGACCAGTCCGTACTGTGTCCGTTCACCCATGGTCTGGGCATAAATGTAGTAAAATGGGGCCGGATCCTGGTTGAGCCACCCTTTCTCACGGAATTTCAGGAAGTTATCCACCGCTTTCTCATATACTTCAGGGGAATGTGGATCTGTTCCGGCAGAAAGCTCAATTTCTGCATGGGTAATGCGCAGCAACGACTGCTCTTTGCCGCTGGCCATAAGGGCCGCTTCTTCGCTGTTCATCACGTCGTAGGGAAGGCAGGATAATGATTCGGCCAACTCCTTACCCGGGCGCCAGCCGCTGAATGGTTTTACTATCGACACCGTAAAAACGTATTAAAGGTTTCAGTTAAAAACCGCAGGAGAGTAACTTGATGGCTGCTCTCCTGTGGTAGGTATTGTTAAGATGTTAATCTGCAAATTCAGTTCACCTGGCAGGAAATATCCCCATGCTGGAAGAAGGCCACAATTTGTTCGGCAGCTGCAACCCCGGCATTGTTGTTGGCCTCGTTCGTCTGTGCGCCAATTTTCACAGGAGTTGCATAAAATCTGTCTTTGAATCTTTCCAGGAATTCGGCTTTCCGGTCGGGAGCCACATCCGTAAGATAGCGGATGCCTGGTTTTTCCTCCATTGCAGCGAGAAGTTCTCCCTCATTGATTACCTCTTTCCTGGCCGTATTAATGATGATGGCATCCTCCTTCAGACCTTTCAGTACCTGGTTCCCAACCGATTTCAGGTGTTCCCCCTTTGCGGGTACATGAATGGAAATGATATCGCTCTTATGGTAAAGTTCTTCGAGACTATGGGTTACTTTCAGCCCGATGGCCGCAGCTGCTTCCTTGCTGTAACGGGTGTAAACGATAACCTTCATGCCCATTGCCCTGGCAATGTGGAACACATTCCGGGCCACGTAACCGAAGCCATGAAGCCCCAGTGTCCGGTCCCTGAGTTCGCCCCCCTGTTTCCCGGAGAACATGCTCCGCAGCCCGTATATGGCCAGCCCAATGGCCAGTTCAGCCACAGCGTTGGCATTCATTCCGGGCGTATTCATCACCACAATGCCTTTGCGGGAAGCCGTTGTGCCGTCGATATTGTCATAACCTGCACCGGCCCTGACCACAATTCTCAATTGGGGTGCGGCTTCCAGCACTTCCTGGTCAACGATATCACTCCTGACAATCAGGGCGTCCATGCCTTTAACAGCAGTAAGCAACTGATCCTTTGAAGTGTATTTTTCCAGCAGGTGTAATTCATAGCCCGCTTTGCGGAAAACTTTGCCTATTTTCTCCAATGCCTCAGCGGCGAAAGGCTTTTCTGTGGCAATGAGAACATGCACCATCAGTTCTCCTTTTCAAAAGTTTGCATGGCACTGATCAGCGCCTGTACGCTTTCCATGGGTAGGGCATTGTACAGAGAGGCTCTGAAACCACCAACAGAACGGTGTCCTTCCAGACCTAACAACCCTTGTGATTTGGCAAAGGCGAGGAAGGGTTTCTCGAGTTCAGCATATTCCGGACTCATAACAAAGTTGACATTCATTCTTGAACGGTCGTTAGGATCCGGTATCGTGGCCATGAAAAGCTTATTCCGTTCAATTTCACCGTACAGCGCATCGGCTTTTGCCTTGTTCAGTTTTTCCACTGCCGGGATACCGCCCAGTTCTTTCAGCCAGATCAGGGTCTGCAAGCAGCCGAAAACCGGAACCGTCGCCGGTGTATTGAACATGGAATCATTATCAATATGAATTTTGTAATCCAACATGGTTGGAATAGGCCGGGTCACTTTACCCAGTGCATCATTTTTCACGATAACCAGGGTGGCACCTGATGGACCTAAATTTTTCTGAGCTCCCGCATAGATCAGGATGTATTTGGAAACATCAACCGGACGACTGAGGATATCCGATGACATATCGCAGATCATCGGCACCGGGGATACCGGATCGGTGAAAAACTCAGTACCATAAATGGTATTGTTGGAAGTATAATGGAAATAGTCGGCATCTTCGGGAATGACAAATCCTTTAGGGAGATAATTGAAGTTTTTGTCTTTGGAAGAGGCCACTTCCACCACGGGACCCACAAAAGTTTTGGCTTCCTTGAGGGCTTTGGAAGCCCAGGTGCCGGTATTCAGATAGGCAGCCTTTTTCTCCAGAAAATTCATGGGCGCCATCAGGAACTGCAAACTGGCTCCTCCCTGAAGGAACAACACGGAATAACCTTCCGGAACTTCCAGCAATTCTTTAACCAGCTGCCGGGCCTGATCCATAACGGCAACAAACTCCTTGCTCCTGTGTGAGACTTCTGCTACGGAAAGGCCGGTGCCGGAGAAATCGATCATGGCTTCCGCAGTTTTCTGCTTCGTGAATTCGGGCATAATGGACGGCCCCGCGTAAAAGTTATGCTTCTTCATTATCTTGTTGATTTAGATGTTGTTTTATTTGCTGCAAAGTAAAGAAAAAGATTAAATAAATGGCAGTTTAACTATCCTGGCAGGTACCTTTTTATCCCTGATCCCTATAAATATGGCAGTTCCGGAAGCCGTATACGCTTTGGAAACATATCCCATCCCGATACCCTGGTTCAGCACCGGCGACATGGTACCAGATGTTACGATCCCTATGGGGGATCCCTCAGCATTGAAAATGGTGTAGCCATGACGGGGGATGGCCTTTTCAAGCATCTCAAATCCCCGGAGCTTACGGCCCACACCTTCCTTCTGCTGGAGTGAAAGTAATTCCTTGTCAATGAATTTCCTGTCACCGTTGAACTTGGTGATCCATCCGAGACCAGCTTCAATGGGTGAAGTGGTGTCGTCTATATCGTTACCGTAAAGACAATACCCCATCTCAAGCCGCAGCGTATCTCTGGCGCCAAGGCCAATGGGTTTGATTCCCGCGGATGCCCCGGCTTCGAAAATGGCATTCCACATTTTTTCGGCGACTTCATTGTAAAAATAGAGCTCAAATCCCCCGGCTCCGGTATAACCGGTGGCAGAGATGATTACATCGGGAATTCCGGCCATTGTACCGGTGGTAAAAGTGTAATATTTTAAATCAGAGAGATTTACGTTTGTGAGTTTTTGCAGGACTTCCCTTGCTTTCGGTCCCTGAACAGCCAGTTGACTGATACGGTCAGAGGCATTTTCCAGTTCTGCCCCAACCGAATTCTGACTAACCAGCCAATTCCAGTCTTTCTCAATGTTTGAAGCATTGACCACCAGCATGTATTTCTCCGGAGCATAGAAATAGGTGAGAAAATCATCCACAATGCCACCCTTCCCATTGGGGAAACAACTGTATTGCGCCTGTCCGGGAAGAAGAGAGGTCGGATCATTGGAACTTACTTTCCGGATTAAGTCCAGCGCATGGGGACCTTTCACCCAAATCTCACCCATGTGTGAAACGTCGAAAACTCCGACACCATTCCGTACAGTCATGTGTTCATCCTTAATCCCGCTAAACTCCACAGGCATATCATAACCTGCAAATTCCACCATTTTTCCTCCTGCTGCCCTGCAGAGGGCGTTGAAAGCTGTTTTTTTCATTTGTGCCTCTTTTTACGCCTCAAAAATAGCGTTTAACCAGATACAAAATAATAATAAATGTCATAACTCCGGCATTCAGTTTCTGAAAAACAATTCATCCTCTTTTACGTCCACCCACACCGGTTTTTCAGGGGAAACCTCCCCGGAAAGGATCTTCTTTGAAAGTTCATTGAGGACATATTTCTGCAGCAACCTTTTAACGGGGCGGGCTCCGAACTGGGGATCATAACCCACCCTTGACAACCAATTTACAGCGTCATCAGTAATTTCGATGCTGAAGTTTTGCTTTTTTACACGGGAAGCAATCTGGGCGAATTGAATCCTGACAATCTGGCGGATGTCCTCCTTACTGAGCGGCGCAAAAATTATGGTGTCGTCGATGCGGTTAAGAAATTCAGGTCGGATCGTACTCTTCAGTAAATCAAGCAATTCTTCCCTGATATCTTCCATAACCTGCGCTGCATTTTTCGAAGTGAGCCGCGAAAGATTTTCCTGGATCAGGTGAGACCCCAGGTTGGAGGTCATAATGATGATGGTATTCTTGAAATTGACCACCCGTCCTTTATTATCTGTCAGCCGGCCATCATCCAGCACCTGAAGCAAAACATTGAACACATCGGGATGGGCCTTTTCGATTTCATCAAAGAGCACCACTGAATATGGTTTATGGCGGACAGCCTCCGTGAGCTGACCCCCTTCTTCATACCCTACATATCCCGGTGGGCTGCCAATCAGGCGGGTAACAGAAAATTTTTCCTGGTATTCCGACATATCAATCCGGGTCAGCATATTCTCATCATCAAAGAGATATTCCGCCAGCGCTTTGGCCAATTCTGTTTTGCCCACACCGGTAGTTCCGAGGAAAATAAAGGAACCGATGGGCCTTTTTTCATCCTGCAGACCGGACCTGCTCCGCCTGACGGCATCAGAGACAGCAACAATGGCCTCGTGTTGCCCTATGACCCGTTGATGCAGCTCTTCTTCCATGTGGATCAGCTTTTCCCGTTCGCTCTGCATCATGCGGGTAACAGGAATGCCAGTCCAGCGGGAAACAATACCTGCAATGTCTTCTGCATCCACTTCTTCTTTTATCAGGAAACCACCCTCATGCATTTTGGCCAGGTCTGTTTTTACTTTTTCGATTTCAGCTTCTTTTTCCCGGATACGGCCATACCTTAATTCGGCCACTCTGCCGTAATCACCCTGCCGTTCTGCCTGGTCAGCTTCGATGCGCATTTCTTCAATCTCAGATTTATTCTTCTGAATCGCTTCCAGCAGTCCTTTTTCAGATTGCCAGCGCGCCCTGTACCTGGACTGTTCTTCCTTCAGGTTGGCGATTTCCTCGCTTAATGAAGCCAGTTTCTTTTCATCTTTTTCCCTTTTGATGGCTTCCCGTTCGATTTCCAACTGTTTGATCCGGCGTTCGATATCGTCGAGTTCTTCCGGAAGGGAGTCCATTTCGAGCCTGAGTTTGGCAGCCGCTTCGTCCATCAGGTCTATGGCCTTATCGGGAAGGAAGCGGTCGCTGATGTATCGTTGCGACAATTCCACCGAAGCAATGATGGCTTCATCTTTAATCCTGACTTTGTGGTGGTTTTCGTATTTTTCCTTCAATCCGCGGAGGATGGAAATTGATTCGAGTGTAC
>DAIDJX010000203.1 GCA_027451165.1 Prolixibacteraceae bacterium
ACCGCTTGTTTCAAGGCTTTGCAACAGTTTTTCAGTATCCGTTTTGCACCGGAGTTGCAGGCCAACCTGGTGCTTTCGGTAGAAACAAAAGAACTGGGCATAGCAGCCGGTTTGCAGGACCGGGTGGCACAGGCATTTGAGCAACCGGTGTTTATGGATTTCAACAGGGACTATATGCTGGAGCAGGGGTATGGAAAGTATGAGCATCTGCCAGTTGATCAGCTGCCTCCCTTTTACATCGCCTACCGGAGGAACTTGTCGGAAGGCAGTGAAAATACCCACAACAACCTGAAAGCCAGGTTTGAGATCGGGGATCCGGTGGTATTGGCAGCGATGCAGCAATGGGCAAACCTTACGGAACAGTTCCGGGAGGCCATGGATACCAGGGATTTTAGACGGATGCATGATTTGATGAATGCCAATTTTGACCTTCGCCGGAAAGTAATTTCCATATCCCCCGGAAATTTAGACATGGTGGAACTGGCCCGTTCCACAGGAGCCAGCGCCAAATTCACCGGCTCAGGGGGCGCCATAATCGGCACTTACTCAGGAGAAGCGATGTATGAAAATTTGAAAGATTTAATGGACAGACACGAGATAGAAGTGTTTAAACCGGTCATTGTTACGGAAAAATGATTAAAAAAGCTATAATTCCGGCTGCAGGGTTTGGAACCAGGTTTCTGCCGATCACCAAATCGCAGCCCAAGGAAATGATTCCGATTGTGGATACTCCTGTCATCCAGTATGTGGTGGAAGAAGCTGTGGCTGCCGGGATCACCGATATCCTGATGATCATCGGGAAAGGTAAACGGGCTATTGAAGAGCATTTTGACAGGAGCCTTTTTTTGGAAGAGACGCTGATCGAAAAACAGAATTTCGAAATGCTGGAAAAGATCAGGCGCATCTCCGATCTGGCGAACATCCATTTTGTATGGCAAAAGGAGATGAACGGACTGGGTGATGCCGTCCGTTATGCCCGTTACCATGTGAACAATGAGCCATTTGCTGTGCTGTTGGGCGATACGCTGGTAAAGAGCTCACAAGGACCGGTGACCGGGCAGCTGATCGATGTGTATAACCGCTTTGGCGGTTCTGTGGTTGCATTGGAGGAGGTTAAACCGGAATTTATCAGCCGGTATGGGGTTATTAACGGGCATCGCCTGGAAGGGGCAGTTTGGAAAGCAGATGACTGGATCGAAAAGCCACGGGTAGAGGAGGCTCCTTCCAACCTGGCCATTGCCAGCCGGTATATTTTCACTCCGGAAATTTTCGGGTATCTGGAAAAGATACCTCCCGGCATGAACAATGAGATTCAACTGACCGATGCCATGCGGTTGATGGTGAAGGAACATCCGATGTTCGGGATGGTATTTGACGGGAAAAGATACGACATCGGGAACAAATTCGGATTTCTGAAGACCAACATCATTTTCGGGCTGGAAGATGAAGAAATCGGTGAGGAGTTCAGAACCTGGCTGAAGGGGTTTATCAACGAGCTATAAAAAAAGTCATTTGCACTCCGTGCGTCATTCGCTGTCGCTGTCATTGGCCTCCGGCGTCATTTGCGCTGTGCGCGTCATTCGTTTCACTGTCATTCGCCCTGCGGGCGTCATCAGCCGGTGGCGTCATTCGCTGTCATTTACCTTCGGCGTCAATCGCTTCACGGATGTAAGTTTCACAGAGTTTCACAGAGTTTACACGGTGTCGCACAGTTTTTTGAAATCCACCGTGAAACACTGTCTAAACACTGTGTGACACTGTGAAACTGCAAAAAGCAATTAAGTGGATACTTATACCATTACGGATACCGGTTTTGGTCGCTCTTTTCTGGAATTGTTTCGTTGTCATTACTGAATTTTTCTTATTTTTGCCACACCAATGTCGGTCGTATGTCATCCGGTCCCATAGTTTAATGGATAAAATGCAAGATTCCGGTTCTTGCGATCTGGGTTCGATTCCCGGTGGGATCACATAATATTTATTTAAATGCCTGATTATCAGGCGTTTTGTTTTTATGTCAGTTACAGATGGCAACCCTACGGTAACATCTTTATTTAACAGATGAGCGGGAGAGTACTTTCACTTCGATACGCCTGTTGGCTTGCCGGCCGGTGTCGGTATCATTTGATTGTACCGGGAATTTTTCTCCATAACCTTTGCATTGAATCCTGCGGGAAGAAATTCCACTTTCAATCAAATAGTTCCGGACAGAGGCAGACCTTCGGTCAGACAGAGCCAGGTTGTAATCATCTTCCCCGAAATTGTCGGTATGTCCTCTGATCTCTATGCAAATATCAGGGAAGCTCTTCAAAACAGAAACCAGGTTATTTAATTCAGGAAATGAAGCACTTTGAATAGTTGATTTGTCAAAATCGAAATACATGTTATTCAGGGTGAAAAGATCCGGAATTTCTTCGCTGGTATGAAATTGTCTGATGGGATGGTTAAGGGTTGTCAGTAGGTTTTCAGAATAAGTGTTTTCAACAGTCTGGTTAAACTTCATATTGACCCTGACCAATGAAGGTACAGTATCAAAAGCGGTAGAAAATTCGCAGACCGGAAAACGGTTGCCCATTTGCGCAATCCTGACGCCATATTGTCTGTCCTTGGGAATCAGAATGTTAAATGTTCCCAGGTCATTTGTTTCACCGATAAATACATTCCTGCTTATCGAATCCCTGAACAAAACGATCGTTTGGGGAAGGGGAACTGCCTGATCATTGGTGAGTTTGACCTCAACTTCAATCATATGAGGCGAAGGAACAAGTTTTCTGTCGCTGGCCCAGGTGGTATCGATCAGTACTTCGCCGGTCCGGTCTTCATTGAAAAAGTCTTCCTGTATGTAAAAATTTATTGTACGGGACATGGATTTACCAGGGATGTAAAAGGAGTAATTGCCAATCAGCAAACTGCCGTTGTAAGCCTGAAAAGTATATGATGTGTCTTTCGGAAGGAAAAACTTTGCTTTTCCGAGGCTGTCGGTAATCTGAACACAGGCTTTGTGGTCATCCGGGTTACAGACAATCATCCGTCCGGGATAGGGCACCTTATCCAGGGACATGAAGTGAACGGTGACCACACAGGAATCATGAACTGGTTTAACAGATTGCCCCGTAATGGATTCCGTAACCAGAAACACAACAAGCAGGAAGATAATTTTCCGGGTCATAAGCGTGATATATGGTAAAGACCGATTTGAGTCAGCCAATAAAAATATAGAAATATTTGCACAGAAATTAAGAAAAAGGAAATGAGCATGGAATGATTCATTCCCGGACACTTTTTTATGGATACTTTTTGTAAAAAGACGGACAGAAAAAAATCTAATGCGTAATTTTAGGGTGACTTTAACATAAATACCATTAAAGATGATCGCATTCAGAAAAATCCGGATGATCATTCCGGTACTGCTGATCACCCTGAACGTTTCAGCAGCGGAGGGTTTCAGTAATTTCAAAGTTGCGGTGTATACCCGCGCGATGGAAGTGTCAAAGATGAAAGATACCCGGTGGATGGAATCGACCTGGGAAAAGATCTCTTCAAACCTCCACGTGGATAAAATATACCTTGAAACGCATCGCGACCAGCTGATGGTTGACAAAGAAACCCTGTCGAAAGCCATTTCCTTTTTTAAAGGCAAAGGCCTGGAGGTGGCTGGCGGGATCACCTTCACCATCAATGAAAGAAATGATTTTGAAACTTTCTGCTATTCCAATCCTGAGCACCGGAAAAAGGCCAAAGAGATCATACAGTATACCGCGGCGCATTTCGACGAGATCATCCTCGATGATTTTTTCTTTACCAGCTGTAAATGTGACCTTTGTATTCAGGCAAAAGGGAATCAGTCGTGGGCTGACTATCGGCTGAAGCTGATGACCAATGCAGCGAGGGATCTGATTGTCGGGCCTGCCAAAGCCGTGAATCCTCGGGTGAAGGTGATCGTCAAATACCCAAACTGGTACGATCATTTCCAGGAGTGCGGCTTTAACCTGGAAACGGAACCGGCCATCTTCGACGGACTATATACCGGCACCGAAACGAGGGATGCCGTGAGCAGCGATCAGCATCTTCAGCCTTACCTGGGTTATCTCATCGTGCGGTACTTTGAAAACCTCAAACCCGGTAAAAACGGGGGAGGTTGGGTGGATACCTACGGAAGCCGGAATTACGACCGGTATGCTGAACAACTTTGGCTCACCCTGCTGGCCAAAGCTCCTCAGATTACCCTCTTTGAATACAGCGCCATGGCTTCCCCGCTCCGTCCGAATATGGTTCCGGAATGGTCCGGCCAAAGCACCAGTTTCCCTTACCGCGACCTGGTACCTTTCCGGGGTGATGAAACCATGGGCAAAGCGGCTGCGCTGGCCTTGAAAACGGTGGACGCCTGCGTTGGCAAACTGGGTTCTCCTGTCGGCATAAAAAGTTACAAACCATTCCATTCCAGCGGCGAAGATTTTCTGCAGAACTACCTGGGGATGATGGGCATACCAATGAACCTGGTCTCCGTGTTTCCCATGGACGACCCGATGGTCCTGCTGACCGAACAGGCCCAAAAAGATCCCGGTATCGTGCAGAAAATTGAAAAGCGGCTGCGGGCAGGGAAGGATGTGATGATTACTTCAGGATTGCTGAGTGCCCTGCAGGAGAGGGGAATCCGGAATATTGTCAACCTGACGGTCACCGGGCGCAAGGTGCTTGTGGATGACTTTAAACTGAATGCCATGGTCAGGGCAAAAAGTTTTTATCCTATTCTGATGCCTCAGATACAGTATTTTACGAACGACTCCTGGGAAATGATCTCCGGAATGAGCCACGGGCTCGGATGGCCTCTCCTGCATCGGGGAAAGTACGGCAGCGGCACCCTTTATGTCTTGACCATTCCGGATAATTACGCCGACCTGTATGCCCTGCCGGCGGAGGTTCTCAACCGCATCAGGGAGGTGGTGTGCGGCCCCTTGGGTATCCGCATAACCGGCCCGTCGCAGGTTTCTTTGTTTCTGTATGACAACAACACATTTGTGGTGGAATCCTTCCGGGATGATCCCGTGGAAATACAGGTGGTGATGACGTCGAAAAGCGCTTTTCTGAATAACCTTGTCACCGGTGAGAAAATGGAAGTGAAGGTAACGCCGGCCAGAAGTTTCATGGGAATGCAGGTGGCTCCGGAAAGTTTCAGCTATTCAATCAAGTTACCGCCGCATTCTTTCAGGTCGTTCGCCATTAACTAACCGTTGAGAAGGAATTACATCCAGGAAAAGGTCTCAGCTTTAATACCGTTTTGGGTCAGGAGATCCATGAACTGACTGTAGCAGGAATTGGTGTTGTACTGTGCCGCAATGGCGGTCAACAATCCATCCTTGTCACCATAGCAGATTCCGAATAGCGGGTAGAGTTTTTTAAGTTCTCCGGGATTTACCCCCAGCGAATATTCATAGTCGCTGTCTCCCCATATCTCTTCTACCCTTTTCCCGATGTCGTATCCTTCCACCATCAGCCAGTCATTGCGGAAATAGGCCTCGATGGTCACCTTGATATCTGAAGTTTCAAAATGGAATAAGGTCACTTTATCCACGACAGGTTGTTAAAAATCCTTACAAATATAGGCTGCCTTTTTTCATCTTATACTTTTTCAGTAAATGGTCCGTTCGTAAACGTAAAATAGTTATGCCAATGAAGAAAATATTGTTTGCAGGGCTGGTATGGCTTACCATTCTGGCCATTTCATGTGAAAAGGAAACGGACGATGAAGGTGAAGGAGGCCGCAGTCATAATGCTGGTAAAAACTGTCTTGGCTGTCATACCGATTTTAAGCTGGCCGGAACAGTTTATAACAAATCCCTTTCGGCTGGTCTTTCCGGAGTGAAAGTAAAAGTTACTTCCCAATCAAATGGTGCAGGAACAGTTTTAGCTACCCTGACGTCCGATCTTAGCGGAAACTTCCATACCGGAAGCTCCATCAATTTCGGAACCGGGGTATATGTCAGTGTGGAAGGTAGCGGTGGAACTTTGAAATCCATGAACGGTTCCATCACCAGTGGCGCCTGCAATTCATGTCACGGGTCATCGGCCTCGAAGATTTGGGCGGAATAAACTGGTTTTAATTTGAAGATTTGAAAATTTGAAGATTTGAAAATGAGGAGATACTTTGGTGAGATGGGAGATGATATGACAGACTTATTTTTTTACAAATAA
>DAIDJX010000204.1 GCA_027451165.1 Prolixibacteraceae bacterium
AAAACCTATGATGGCTCTTTCGATAAAAACGACCTTGTATTTAAACTCATGATACGACAGCCCTCTTTTGTTGATAGCGGTTTTGCCCTTAAAATGCTCGAAGTCACTAAAAAGAATAAACCGCATGAATTATTGAATAAGGTAAAGTTTGAAGAAATAACAGAAGGCCAGTGTATCCAAATGCTGCATTTGGGCAGTTATGACAACGAACCTGTCTCATTTCACCTTATGGAACAATTTGCGGATAAAATTGGATACAAACGCGTTGCTAAAACCCATCGCGAAATATACCTGAGTGATGCCCGAAAAGTACCGGCAGACAAACTGAAAACGGTATTGAGATTTCGTGTTGAAAAATGAAGATTTTAGAAATGTGTACTTTCTTCCGATATAAAAACAGGATTTCTCATATTGTTGGCAAAAACTACGATTTTCCATCACCCTGTTATGGTTTGACATTTTGGAATCCGGTAGGGTCAAAAAAACGAGCCTTAATAAAACCACCAGAACTGCCTGTCGAATGGGTATCAAAATACGGGAATATTACTTTTAACCAAGCAGGAAGAGATTTTAGCATCATGTTCTGATTGATAGATTGAAGATCGTACATTTGCATTTTTGTATCTCAATTGAACATTATGAAAAATATCTTTCATTACTTATTTTTAATTATTGCATTGGCTTCGTGTTCTCCGGGAATAATATCTGTTTCAGAAAAGCAATTCCCTCCGATTAGTCTGATCAATCATTACGAGTATTTTAATGGTGAACATGAATTTAATCAGTTGGGAACTGCCTTCCTGCTGAAATATAAAAATGACACTTTTGCCATTACTGCCAAACACATTCTCGCTGTGCTTAAACCGGATAGTTTAAAAAATCTTACACTGGACAATTTTATAAAAAATTGGACAATGAGTGCATTAAATAAGCAGAATGAAATAGTTACAATCGATAAGTTGTTAAACGAGGATAAAAACGAAAGCTTAAAGTCGAAAACAATTTACCAAAAAGATTGGCTGGTTTTTTCTATCAAAGAAAATAAAGCAAAGGTGATTCCTCTCGAATTTCGGGAGAAACCGTTAGTTAAAGGGGAGAAACTCTATGCCATAGGTTGGACCCGGCACATGAAAGAAGGTAATCAGCGTGTTTATGAATTTGAATACTACAAAACAAAAGGGACACATCATTTGATGAAGAAACTAATCATTCCTGAAAAAATGGGTGGATTAAGCGGAGCGCCTGTGGTTGATAATGATGGAAAGTTGGTTGGAATTGTATCAAATGGTGAATTTAATCTATTTACCATGGAAAAAATGTTGGCTCCCGTAGGTACAATCGAGTTAAAAGCGTTCTTAGACAACTACTTAAATAACAAAACTGAGTAAAAACAATAACAAACTACAGTGTACAATTAACCGGATTACATCTGGCACTGGCTTCATTCCGGATATAGAGTGCGGAAAATCTGGTCAATCAATTTTAATACCCGCCCCATTTTATCCAGATCGACTGCTTCCGGCAGATCGCGGGGCGTATGGTAATCTTCGTGCAGACCTGTATTGAAAGTCAGGATCGGTAGGCCTGCTGCCGTAAAAGAAGCATAATCGCTGCCATGGGCACCGGTGACATCCCACAAATCAAGCTGAAAGGGCTTGTCCAACTGTATATTACATTTTTGGACTGTTTCCCGGAGGTATTCATCAGCCGTGCGGGTACCTATGCTCAACTTGCTGCGAGTTGAGTCGGCGCTTTCGGAACGGGAAATCATATCCATGTTGATGTAAAGCTTAACCTTCCGGGGATCGTCTAAGGAAGATACAAAAGTCTGGCTGCCATGGTGTCCTTTCTCTTCTGCCGTCCAGGCTGCAAAAACGATATTGCAGGGTGGTGTCCTTCCGCTTCTGGACCATGCTGAAGCTAACGCCAGAAGCCCGGCTACTCCTGAAGCATTGTCGTCGGCGCCCGGGTAAACCACCTGTCCGCGTATTCCCAGATGATCATAATGGGCGCCGATGACCAGACAATGAGTTGTATCGGTTCCGGTTAAAACCCCGGTCACGTTGAAGGAATTAATTGTTTGGGGCACAACTTCAATTTTGAGAGTGATTCTCTCCTCTTTTGTCCGTGCAGGAGCTTTTGCATCATGTGATCCTGTGGGCCAGACATTCCTGAAACGCGCCGGCTTCAGGAACTTTTGTACGCCGGATGTAGTCAGAAGCAGCAGGGGTACCTGATCCGGAAGTTTTATTCCCGCAGGTTGATAATAAGCATCCTGGTAGGGCAGCCCTGAGGGAGAATCCGCTGATTTCCCCATTTCAGCTGCAGGATCAAAGCCTTCAGGTATCACCAGTACTGCCACAGCACCCCGCATAAAAGCCTCCCGGCTTCTGGCCGCTAAATCAAAACCATCGGAGTCTGCCAGCTTTTGCATTGCTTCCTGTCCGGAAACGGTTTTGTTGTCTGGCTCAGGATATCCCTCCCGGATCATCACCACTTTCCCCCTGACCTCCAGGTCCCTGTAGTCGTTCCATTCCGGTGTTTCTGTCCGGATTCCATACCCGGCACAGACCAGTCCACAGGATAGGTCAAGGCTCCGGAATGCATACTCTGTGGTAAAATCACTTCCCTGCTCCAGTTGGATAGGAATGTTTCTTTTGTCTGAGGAAAACCAAATAGCTCCCGCCGCCGGCGAGTAGCGGATCAAAGGTACGGACTGAAAAAAGCCTGACAGGGATTCGTCGTCCGAAGAACCGGATGAATACAGAGGCAACAACCCCGCCAGCCGCATTTCAACAGCGATGTAATCGGCAGCCATGGCAGCTCCTGTGGAACCGGTTTCCCGCCCTTCAAGTCCGGGTGATGCCAGCCACTTCAAAAAGGGATAGTAAGCTTCTACCGAAGGAAGCTTGCCTGTCTTTTGTCCAGGGGAAGGCTTTCCCACTGCCAGAAGAAGCAGGAAACACAGGATGAAATAAAGAAGCTGTTTCATTCCCGGATCATTTAAGCAGGACTATTTGACCATCACTCCGTTGGACATCAGGCCCGCTACCTGCCATCCGGCATCCAGCAGGAGAATATCCGCATCATAGCCTTCCCGGATAAACCCTTTACCCGGAAGCTTCAGAATGGTGGCAGGGTTGGCTGTAGCCACGCAGAAGGCTGTTTCCGGAGGGATGCGCTCATCCAGAATTGCCTCTCTGATTTCCCGGAGTACCGAATCAGGCAGCCCCATTTCAATTTTCACCAGCTTACCGGTAACCGGGTCAAAACCGGGAAGCGAACCACAGGCATCAGAAGTGAAGGTAATGTGGCCAATGGGAACACCCGATTCCAGCAACAGGCGCAGTGCGGTGGAAGGTTTTATCTCTTCATCCGGATAGTAAGGATAGGAGCTGGTGGTCAGGTCCACATAGCCTTTCAATCCCCAGGTTTTGGCATCTTCGAAAATCCAGGGATTTCGGTTGCAATGTGTGGGTAGAAACTGGGTGAATTTCAGTTCACTTTGCTCCACTACCTGGTACAAAGGCTGGAAGGGATCGCTGGCATCTCCCATGTGGATGTTGACAATTCCGGCCTTGCCGCCAATCATCCCTGCAACACGTGCATGGGCAGTAAGCCTGGCCAGTTCTGCAATGGTGGGAACGGAAGAACGATGGTCAGAAACGGCAACCTCCCCCACCCCGATAATCTCCTCAATCAGGGCAATGTCGCGGGCAATATCACCGGTGACACTGGGTGGCGGAACCTGGTAGGCCCCGGTGTACATCCATGCCGACAATCCTTTGGCACGAATCGATTTCACTTTCATCAGCACACTTTCCACGGACCTGGTGATGCCGTCGGTACCCAGACAACCGATCACGGTGGTAACGCCGGCATCGGTCATCATGTTGATTTCCAGTTCGGGCATCCGCGATGCAGGTCCCCCTTCACCGCCGCCACCGGTGATGTGCACATGGGCATCAATTAAACCCGGAACAAGTTTTAGTCCGGTACAGTCAACAATGTCAGCATCCATTCCGGCAGGCAGATCAATATGGTCTCTGATGGCCAGAATGGATTTGCCCCCGGTCAGGAGATCTTTTTTCCCCAGCGCTACCGGAGCAAAAATTTCAGCATTTTTAAAGAGGGTAAATGTGGACATTTTTGAAAGTGTTAAGTGTAAAGTATAAAGTGAACAGTGAAAATAATAAGAACCAAAGGAAAACAACGACAAGACACAAACAATAAGAACTCACCGCGGGATTTTCAGGGTTTCACCGGGGAGCAAAATTTCCACCCGGAGATTTCTGCCACCGAGCAGACCTTTTTTTACCTGCTTGCTTTTCCCCTGGTTTTGAATGACAACCACCTGGTTTTCCCCAGCCACCGTAAAACGGTTACCTTCCAGCGCAACAGCTGTAGATTCATCGATTCCCACGCAGATTTCACCCGGATTTTCGATGGAAACAGCCAGCAAACGGTTCATCCGCTGTCTCTTCAGAAAATGCTGGTCGACAATCAGCTTTTCCGTTAGCCCCAAACCTTCGGAAATTTCAATGTCATTGGCTTCAATGGAGGGATAACGGCCCGTATATTCCGGATACTTCAGGGAATTGCCGGTGATCATTTTTTTGCTCATTACTGCAGCGCCGGCGCTGGTACCAGCAATTACCGTTCCGTTCCGGCAGGCATCATGAATGGCCTGGTAAACAGCTCCCCTTCCGACAGCCTTCATAAACCGGGTCTGATCTCCTCCGGAAATAAAGATCAGCCTGGCAGCCTTTAATGAATCAATCCTTTCGGGTGAAATTGTTTCACCTTCCCGGAAGTTCATACCTACCACCCGTGTTATACCCACAAGTTTAAAATCTTCCTGAAGGTACACCACGGCACTGTCGGGTTCTTCACTTGCCATGGGCAGAACTACCACATAACCGGCAGGCTGAAGCCCGGAAAAGGACAATAGTTCACGCATAAGCAGCTCTGTCCGGTCGCCCCCACCGATAATAAAAAGCCGGGCCGGTTTCTTTTTCACCTGACCGGGAGTTCCGGCAAAGGCATTAAGGCTGGTAAATACAGAAAAGATCAGGGCAGCCAGAAAATAATTTACCCCCCGTTCAGGGTATTTCACAGATAATTCTGAATCGTTCATCAAAAACATTTTTTTACATAACACCTATCCTGTTATTTTATACAGGGGAAGACTTAATAACGCTTCACCAAAGTACCCAAAAATAAGACAATTTTCATAGATGGTGGAAGGAAGCAGTTCATTGAATTCAGCAAGGGTATCTTGAAACCGGTTAATTAACAAATTGTAAAAATATAACATGAATATTTCCAAATATTTCACTAAAACTAAGAAAAAAGTTCCGAATTGGACATATCTGTAAGAATTTTGAATATTTTTGATTTTGTGGAACGAAAGGAAAAGTTTACTGAAAAAAAGAATGCTAAACATAGGGATTGTCATGATTTAAATTCAACCGGCATTACGGATAAACAAAATAAAACAAGCTATTCATTAATCAAAATTCATTGTATGAAAAAAATCCACTTCCTTTTAACGCTGATGTTCACCCTGTTGCTGTTTGGGGCCAATGCCCAGACCAGGCAGATTACAGGCGTTGTAACATCGGCTGAAGATGGCACCACCATTCCCGGTGTTTCGGTGATGGTGAAAGGCAACACCACCCTGGGAACCGTAACCGACATTGACGGCAAATACCAGCTCAGAGTACCTGCTGAAGCCCGCATACTTGTTTTCAGCATGGTAGGTATGGAGAAACTGGAACTTACCCTGGGAACATCCGGAGTATTAAATGCGGCGCTTACCCCTGAGATCACACCGCTTAACGAGGTAGTGGTGATTGGCTACGGTACCCAGATCAAATCCAAAGTGACCGGGAACATTTCCAAAGTAAGCGGTGATGTCATTAAAAACACACCTGTTCCCACGGTACAACAGGCTATGCAGGGCAAGTCAGCCGGCGTGTTTGTAGAAGCCACCAACGGCAAATCTTCAGGCATCACCCGTATGCGCATCCGGGGATCTTCGTCCATTACGGCCAGCAATGAACCCCTGTTTATCATCGACGGAGTGCCGCTGACGACAGAAACACT
>DAIDJX010000205.1 GCA_027451165.1 Prolixibacteraceae bacterium
ATCAGCCAACTTCCAAACTCCTTCTTTTACAACTCCCCCTCCAGAGGAGGGGGTTGGGGGGAGGCTGAACGGATAGTGGTGCTGCGCATACGGCATCGCCCCGGAATCGAACCAGACATCGATCAGATCAGGTTCCCGGAACATTCTTTTACCGGATGGGGAAACCAGTACGATATCGTCAACATAGGGCTTATGCAGGTCGAGCTTTTCGTAATTCTCTTTGGTAAACATTTCCGGCTGGAACCCTTCATAGGGATTCTTCTCCATAAAGCCTGCCTGAATGGATTTCCCGATTTCGTCTATCAGCTCCTTTGCAGATCCGATGCACTTTTCTTCGGAAGCATCCTCTGTCCGCCAAATGGGCAGCGGTGTTCCCCAATACCTGGAACGGCTGAGGTTCCAGTCAACCAGGTTTTCCAGCCAGTTGCCAAAACGGCCCGTTCCGGTCGATTTGGGTTTCCAGTTGATGGTATTGTTCAATTCGATCAGCTTATCCTTAACTGCTGTGGTACGGATGAACCAGGCATCCATCGGGTAATAAAGCACAGGTTTATCGGTGCGCCAGCAATGCGGGTAACTGTGCACCATTTTCTCAATCCGGAAAACCTTGTTTTCCTGTTTCAGCATGACGGCAATATCCACATCGGTGGTGGGCTCGTACTCCGGAATGGAGGCATCGTATTCGTTTTTGACGAATTTGCCGGCAAAAGGCGCATAGGATACCTGATCCACAAATTGTTGCACGAAACTGGCCTCCAGATTTTCTATGGGATAAAACCGTCCTTTCCTATCGACCAGGGGCTGGATTTTCCCTTCGGAATCCACCACCGTCAACGGGGATATACCGAATTGCCGGGCCACCCGGTAGTCATCGGCGCCGAAAGTCGGCGCAATATGGACGATACCGGTACCATCTTCGGTGGTCACAAAATCACCTGTAATTACTTTAAATGCCTGTCCGGCCGGCTTAACCCAACCGATCAGCTGTTCATAATCAAGCCCTTTGAGTGTTTCCCCCGGAAATTCTGACAGGATGCGCCAGGGAATTTTCTTTGAACCGGCTTCATATCCAGCCAGATCGGCTCCTTCCATGGCCGGGTCAAAGTAGGAAGCCAGCAGATCTTTGGCTAAAATCAGGGTAACCGGAAGTCCGGAATAGGGATTGAACGTACTGACCTTGACGTACGTAATGGCTGGTCCCACGCAGAGCGCCGTATTCGACGGCAGGGTCCAGGTCGTGGTGGTCCAGGCCAGGATATACAAATCGGTATCGATGTCCCTGAACAGATCTTCCGAAGCATTGTTCCGGATCAGTTTAAACTGGGCAACGGCCGTGGTGTCCTTTACATCACGGTAGCACCCGGGCTGGTTCAGCTCGTGGGAACTTAGTCCTGTTCCGGCAGCCGGAGAATAGGGTTGGATGGAGTACCCCTTGTAAAGCAAACCCTTGTCGTAAATTTGGCGAAGCAGCCACCACACGCTTTCCATATAGCGGGTGTCATAAGTGACATATGGGTCATCCATGTTAACCCAGTAGCCCATTTCCCGGGTGAGTTCTTCCCACTCCCGCGTATAGCGCATCACATCATGGCGGCACGCTTTGTTAAAATCTTCGATGGAAATTTTTTTCCCGATGTCTTCCTTGGTGATTCCCAGGGATTTTTCCACCCCCAGTTCAACGGGCAGGCCATGGGTATCCCATCCGGCTTTGCGGTGCACCATGTAACCTTTCATGGTTTTGTAGCGGCAGAAAATATCCTTGATGGCGCGGGCCATAACATGGTGAATGCCGGGCATACCATTGGCCGAAGGCGGCCCTTCATAAAAGACGAAAGTGGGACGGCCTTCACGGGAACGGATACTTTGGTGAAAAGTATCCTCTTCCTCCCATCTCCGGCGGACTTCCCTGTTGATCTGATGAAGATCTAACTGTTTGTATTCCTGAAATTTATCGTTCATAAAATCTAACCCAGAACGGTTCTTAAAAAATATGCAAATATAGAAATAATTTCAGGGCTTAATGGTCTTCATTTAAGATAAAAGGATGAATCCCTGGAATACATTGGGGAATGAGAAATTTACTTTTATTTTTGACCAAACTAGGTGTTAAATTGGATGATTGGAATTATGCAGAAAGGTCTCATTTCGGTTTTACTTTTTTCTTCTCTGGTTGTAGTCGGGCAATTGGTGAATATCCCTGAAGGAACTGCAAATTCCGGTAAACTGGAATCCGGCGATGAAATGGTTAAGGGAGAAATTCACCAAATTACGGAATTGCGTCCCGGTGATATCCTCGTGAAGGCCAACCACAACTGGCTGCCGGGGACTGCCCGGGTATTTGGTGGGAAGGGTTTTGGCCATGCCGCGCTGGTCATCAAAGGAGCGAAGGACACCAATCTTCTTCAGTTGCTCCGAAAAACGGTCATCTTTGAGTCTCATTCGAGGGAGGTTGCCCCGGAATTCCAGCTCCGGCAGGCCCCAGCTTACCTTCCGGGCAGCGATTTCCGGTATGCCAGCATCACTTTTGGCCCCCGGAACTTCGGCTACTGCTTTGTGTTGCGACCTTCCCTGTCGCCGGAAGAAACCAAACAACTTATCGCTTTTGTGACCGGGATGGATGGAGGTACTTCCTCCTGGCGTGCCCAGAAACGTTTTGATACACAGCCAAAAAAGCCTGCCACAGGTCAGGAAGGAAACTGGTATTGTTCCCTCCTGATCTGGCAGGCCTTTTATACCTTATTCGATATTGACCTGGATCCCAATGCCCGGATAATGGTCTATCCCAACGACCTGATCACTTCACCCTATTTTGACAACAAGCCGGGCCGGGAAGCCGCAAGAATCAGGTTCTGATCAAAAAATCAAGGTTAATCATCGGCGTTGGTATCGTAAGAATAAAGGTTGACTGTCGTGCCATTTGTTTTGGTACCGAAAGCCATGATAAATCCGAACTTGTGGTTGAATTTCCAGAGTATTTTGGTAAAGGGGGAAGCGGCGCCTTTTACCTGCAAACCTGAAGGAATGGTTTCCTCTACATCAATGGTTTTGATCATCAACATGCCGTAATAGGTATCGTTATCGGTGCTGACGTGCGTTACTTTACGAACGACCGTCTGGGTTCCCACCTTGAACTCCCACTGGTCTCCCACCTTCGCATCAAATTTAACCAGGGTAAAGGGTTTGTTCTTATCCCCGTTGCTGTATACATAATCGTAAATACCTTTATCGGTAACTTTTCCCTCCAACTGGTAAGTCTTCCCATTGTAAATGTAAGAGGCAACCACATTCCCGTCGGTGTTGCTGTCCACAGTGATTTTGGAAGCAGTGTAGCCGGTCGACTGCAGGTCCCAGTAATTTCCCACTCGCCCCATTGTCTTGGAAGGATCGGTCACCTCATCCTCACCGCCTTTTAGAAGGTCGCAACCAACAAAAACAACGATGCTTAAAAGCATCAGCAAAGCCATTGATTTCATTTTCATTTTCATAAGGTTTTAGATTTTCAAATTTAAAAGTCTATCCATAAATGGCAGGTATTCAGAAACAGGAACCAGGCTCCCGTCTTTGAAGCGAATAAAATAGTCCAGCAGATCTCCCTGCGGGGATTTGGAAAGCACCAGTTTGCCGACCAAACGTTTTCCCGGCATTTCGTATAGCCGGATGTCGGAGTGGGCATTGAAAGAGGCAGCATAGTCCCTGGCCGTGGGGTCGATCAGCCCGTAACGGATGAACCCGGTAGCTAGATGACTGAAAACTTCCATGTTGAACCTGATGTCTTTAAAATAGTAGCCCATCGAACTATATCCGATCGTAGCATTCAAATCAGCACGGATAAAATGGAAACCTTTTTTTTCAACATCGAGCTGAAGGAAGAGGGTTCCGTCATTCTTCTTTCTTGTTCTCCTGAGGGTAAAGGAGACTCCGGAATCTTCCGTTTTGATGGAAGAATTGACCGCTTCCGGAAGATCATCACTCACCTGGGCAGCGTGAGAGATGGTCATCCTCTTTTCTCCCTTCAGTCCCTTCAGTTTGAGTTCCGCCTCCAGTTTCAGGGGAAAGTCGGGGCGGGAGCTGATTTCTGCTGCCTGATAGTCCTTAAGCATAAATTCACCTTCAGGGATTTCAGGACCGGAGAACAAAAGACTGACCTCATGGCTTTCCTCTTTCCTCAGGAAAACAGGGCGTAATGAATCCAGGGAATATACTCCTTTTGATGCATTAAAATCGTAAGGCTTCCAGGGTTGATCCGCTGAAAACTTTTCGGTTGCAAAAGGCAGGGGCAGGGAATCATGATCCCAGAGGAAGCGCAAGGCTGCCATTTCTTCCATTTCACCAGCTTTGGTCAGGAAACCGGAAACATCGCCGTTCAGCACTTTCAGGGAACGAATGGCTTCTTCCCGCGAATATTCTTTTTTCTGGCAGGAAATGAAAATCAGCGGCAATAAAGCATACACTGCCCACCGACCAATGTTGCGAATTATTTTACTGAATCTGAATGACATCCATACAACATAATACGGATGATCAAAGGTGTTTTCCCTGATCATTCCCCAGTACTGTGAATTTTACATGAGATTTCAAAAATAATTGAAATGGGGAATAAAAAAATATGTTACACAATATAATTAAAAAACCTGCAGGAGAGGATTTGTCCTGCAGGTTTTACCGGGAAAGGCTCCCGTTTTATATTATTTCACACTGAACTTATATACACAAACCGAATAATACTCCTGTCCGGGATTCAGTATGACAGAGGGGAACTGAGGTTTGTTCGGACTATCGGGGTAGTGCTGGGTTTCCAGGCATAATGCCCCTCTGAACGGATAAACCTTGCCATATTTCCCGATTACTTTTCCCGTCAGAAAATTACCACAGTAAAACTGGATTCCGGGTTCGTTGGTGAAAACTTCCATTACGCGCCCGGAAGCAGGTTCAAGAACACGGGCGGCCAGGGTTAGCGCGGAATCTGAAGGGGTAGCCAATACCCAGTTGTGGTCGTATCCTTTTCCGAATTTCAATTGCTCGTTGTCTTCATTGATTCTGGCGCCGATGGCTACAGAGGTCCTGAAATCAAAAGGAGTTCCTTCAACCGGGGCAATTTCCCCGGTAGGTATCAGGCCGGAATCCACCGGAGTATAAAAGGCGGCATTAATTTGTAAGGAATGGTCAAGGATATCGCCGTTCCCGGCCCCTTTCAGGTTAAAGAAGGAATGCGAGGTTAGATTCACCGGCGTGGCTTTATCGGTGGTTGCTTTGTACTCTATTTTCAATTCGTTGTCGTCGGTAAGTTCATAGGTGACATTCACCTGCAGGTTTCCCGGGAATCCCTCTTCCCCATCACGGGAAAGATAGCTGAGCAGTAATGTACTCTCGTCGTTCTGTACGGCATCCCAAACCACATTGTTATATCCTTTGAAACCCCCGTGCAGATTATTCGGCCCATTATTGGCAGCCAGCTGATACACTGAATCCTGCAGCATGAATTTCGCATTTCCGATGCGGTTCCCGTACCGACCGATCAGGCTTCCGAAGTATATTTCTCCTGTTTTCTGATAGTCAGCCAGGGTGGAATATCCCATCACGATGTCTTCATACTTTCCGTTTTTATCAGGGACCCACAGGGATACAATTTTACCGCCGAAATTGGTAATCTGAGCAACCATTCCGTTGGCATTCTTCAGGGTGAAAAGTTCCACTTTCTTTCCATCCTGCTCCCCCTGGAAGGTAAGCGGGTCGATCAGTGGTAATTCTTTTACCGTTTTCGTACAGGCAAAAAGAGAAAGAAGAATAATGACGAAGAGAATTTTTTTGGTTTTCATATTCTGGTTTTTGATTTACAAATGAATGATGATATTTTATTGTGGTTCAAATATCTGATTTTTTTTGCGCTGTGTAACCCTGTGAAACCTCTGTGTAACTATTTTTTAATCTTTAAACCGGAGTAACTCCTTTTTTCAGGATGATATTGCCGTATTTTGCCGTTTCGCCGGTCATCACCACCGCAAATGCCGATTTGGCCCTTTCATAAAAGGCAAACCTGTCAATCCGCAATATGGGCGCCACATTGGGATTGGTTATGAGGATGCTTTTCATATAGTCTGCTTCCAC